>CAZEGO010000022.1:0-14573 GCA_964511955.1 uncultured Planctomycetia bacterium
TGCGCGGCTGCCTGTGGGTGCCCGTTCAGCCGGCCACTGCGCTGAGCAAGTGACCCATTCCGGGTTTTTAACCATCCACATGCAAGTCGCGTCCACGTGGGCGTAATCCGTCTTTATGTCTGTGTATTCTTTGGCGACCTCGTTAAAAGTCCTTTCCCAAAGGTCCCACGCGTAAGTTAATACGTTTGTCTTACCGCAAAGTGTCAGGTTTTTCCTTTTATTTCTTTTTCCGGTATATTCGAAGGCGAACCTTACGCATCTCTCGACACCCTTTCTCGTGTTATGGGATATCTGAAGAGCGATCTCATCTTTGGTGCCCTTGTCTTTGAACTCACCCAGGCCTTTATATAATCCTTCGGTGTTTTCTCTTACCACCACGAAGTCTATGTGCTCCGGGCCTTTATCTTTAACAGGCGTCCATACCCCGGGATAAAGCTTTACCGGTCTCAGGTTTATGTACTGCTCAAAATGAAACCTGAGCTTGAGCAATATGCCCTGCTCCAATATACCGGGCTTTACGTCGGGGTGGCCTATGGCTCCCAGATAAATAGCGTCGAAACCTTCCAGCTCCTTAAGTACGGAATCAGGCACAAGCTCTTTTGTATCCATATATCTCTTTCCGCCTAAATCATAATCGACGGTCTCATATTCAAAACCCGTTTTTTCGCTTAAAGCCTTTAATACTTTCAGGCCCTCTATTACCACCTCAGGCCCTGTACCGTCTCCTCCTATTACAGCTATTTTATGCATCATTCCCCCTGTTCTAATACGTTAAGAGTGTTTTTTGCGATGGATCCACTTTAATAATCCTCCCGACTTTATTATCTCCTGTATAAAATCGGGAAGAGGTTCGGCTTTGTAAGTCCTGTTCTCCGAAAGGTCGAGAACCGTTCCTTTATTAAGATCTATTTCGAGATAATCGCCCGTCTTTATCTCGTCGGATTTATTCACTTCGAAAATAGGCAGCCCAACGTTGATGGCATTACGATAAAAAATCCTGGCGAAACTCTCCGCCACGACGCAGGCCACCCCGGCTCCCTTTATGGCTATCTGAGCGTGCTCGCGTGAAGAACCGCATCCGAAATTCCTGCCCCCCACTATAACATCACCTTTGGAAACCTTTCCGGCAAACGAAGCGTCCACGTCTTCCATGCAGTGCGAGCCGAGCTCTTTTTGATCCTGAGTGTTGAGGAACCTCGCCGGTATTATCTCGTCGGTATTAATATCGTCCCCGAATTTCCAGGCCTTACCTTTAAATTTCATAGTTACTCCTTGAATAAAGACATAACTTATGGAACGGCAGTGAACATAAGTTATAAGTCTGAATTTGATCCGCCAACGCTTTGTGGCGGATATAAAGCATTACATCACTTCCTCAGGATGCGCTATCCTGCCTTTAACAGCGCTCGCCGCGGCCACGGCCGGATTCGAAAGATATACTTCACTCTCCGGATGCCCCATACGGCCCCTGAAATTCCTGTTGGTCGTCGCTATTGCTCTCTCTCCGCTCGCAAGTATTCCTAAATGACCGCCCAGGCACGGGCCGCAGCTCGGAGTGGAAAATACGCCTCCCGACTTTATGAATATCTCTGCCAGCCCTTCTTTTATGGCCTGGCTATAAATACGCTGTGTGGCCGGGATGACTATCAGCCTGACTCCCGAGGATATTTTTTTACCCTTTAAAACTTTAGCGGCGACCCTTAAGTCGCTTATCCTGCCGTTAGTGCATGAACCGATAACCGACTGGTCTATTTTTATCTTTTTGAATTTAGTGGCAGGGCCGGCGTTGCTGGGCAGATGCGGAGCCGAAACCTGCGGCTCTATTTTTGAAACGTCATATTCACGTATGTCACGATAAACGGCGTCTTTGTCGCTCTTAAAAAATTTACCCTTAACTTTCCTGCCTTCCGTATTTATATAACGCCTGGTAACGGCATCGGACTCTATTATCCCTGATTTGCCTCCGGCTTCTATCGCCATATTACACATGGAAAATCTGTCGTCCATGGGTAATTTAGCTATGGCCTCTCCCTTAAATTCCATAGCCCTGTAAAGAGCCCCGTCCACTCCTATATCTCCTATGGTATGGAGAACAAGGTCCTTTCCCGTGGTCCACTTACCCAATTTACCATGGTAAACAAACTTCATGGTTTCCGGCACCTTGAGCCATACTCTTCCGGTGATAAAAGCCGCGGCCAGATCGGTAGAGCCTACGCCTGTCGAAAAAGCCCCCAACGCTCCGTAAGTACACGTATGCGAATCCGCGCCTATTATCAAATCTCCGGGCCCGACAATCCCTTTTTCGGGCAAAAGCGCGTGCTCTACGCCCATCTCTCCGACTTCGAAATAATTTTTGATTTTATGTTTGGCGGCGAAAAGTTTAAGTATTGTTGCCTGTTCCGCGCTCTTCTTGTCTTTAGCCGGGGTAAAATGATCGGGGACAAGGGATATCCTGTTCCTGTTAAAGACTTTTTTCTCTCCGGCGGACTCAAACTCTTTTATCGCTATGGGGGCCGTTATGTCGTTCCCCAAAGCCATGTCTACTTTGGCGTATATAAAATCTCCCGGAGCGATACTTTTCTTTTCCGTATGCGCCAGGAGTATTTTTTCGGTTATGGTATAACCCATTATTTCACGTCCTTTACTAAAGCTATTTCCTCGCAGTCGGGGAATTTAACGCATTTTATGCATTCCGACCATATTTTATGAGGGAGTTCGGAATGCTCTATTCTTTTGAATCCATATTTCTCGAAAAATTCCGGCACGTAAGTAAGAGTGAATATTTTCCTCAGGCCTATGTTCCCGGCGTCCCGCATGGCCTTCTCTATCAATCCCGAACCTATCTTTTGTCCCTTTTTTTCTTCCGCCACCGCCAGGGACTTAATCTCGGCCAGGTCCTCCCACGCTACATGTAAGGCCACGCATCCCGCCACAATACCATCTTCTTCGTAAACAAAAAAATCCCTGATATTCTCATAAAGCTCGTTTAAAGACCTGGGCAGCATTTTATCCTGCTTAGCGTAATGATTTATAAGAGCCTGTATGTCTTTTACGTCTTTTATAAGGGCTTTTCTTATCATATTACAAGACCGTGCCTTTCGGGATAACCACTATTCCGGAAGCCGTAACGTGGAATCTCTTCCTGTCCTTTTCCATGTCGAATCCTATCTCGCTTTTAGGAGGTATCTTGATGTTTTTATCTATAATCGTGCGCCTGATCATGGAGTGCCTGCCGACATCCACGCCTTCCATTAATATAGAGTCGGTGACTTCCGAAAAACTGTTAATCCTGACGTTAGACGATAATATGCTTGCCTGTACCTTCCCTCCGCTGATTATGCACCCGTTTGAAACCAGGGAATTCAGCGCCATGCCTACTCTGTTGTTGTCTTGCTGTACAAAGACGGTCTTTGACGGGCCGAATTGTTCCTGATATGTCCTGAAAGGCCAGATCCTGTCGTACAGGTTGAATTTCGGTACGATCTGCACAAGGTCCATATTGGCCTCGTAATAAGCGTCTATGTCTCCCACGTCACGCCAATAATTGGGTTCTCCGCTCGCGTCATCTTTAAAATTATAGGCGTAGATTTTATATTTATTTATCATTCGGGGTATTATATCCCCGGCGAAATCATGACCGGAAGCGCTGTCTTTCGAGTCTTCTATGGTCACGTCCTTCAGGATATCCTGATTAAATACGTATATGCCCATTGAGGCGTACACCTTATCGCGCTTTTTAAGCGCATCCGAAGATGACGAGGGCTTTTCTATAATATTTCTTACTTTGGAATCCCTTGACAGATCGCAGACCCCCAAAGAACAGGCAGACTCTCTGGGTACCTCAACTACGCCTATTGTAAGATCGGCTTTCTGTTTTTTATGGAATTCCAGCATATTACGGTAATCCATTTTATAGATATGATCACCGGCTAATATCAATACACACCCGGGGTTTTCGTCCTCTATCGCGTAGAGATTCTGATATATAGAATCGGCGGTACCCTGATACCAGTGCTCGTCCACTCTCTGCTGCGCGGGTATTACGTCTATATACTCGCCTAACTCGCCGTTAAGCACTCCCCATCCTTTGGCTATATGCCTTGTAAGGGAATATGATTTATACTGCGTAAGGACGTGTATTTTCCTCAGGCCCGAGTTTATGCAGTTAGACAGCGTAAAATCTATAATCCTGTAAACTCCGCCGAAAGGCACAGCGGGCTTGGTCCTGTCTTTAGTCAAAGGTGAAAGCCTCTCGCCTTTACCTCCGGCCATTATAAAAGTAAGTACTTTATTCAAATCGTCCTCCCTGAATGAGGTTTTATTATATAATACATATACATCCTATCACAAGCGAAATTTTTCTCATTTCGTAACCGGTGAGTTAAAAGGGTTTTATTGCGAGTCCGTCGAACGAACTCGCAATGCCACTATTCACCTCTTTCGGTTATTCTAACACACTGCGGAAAGAAGCTTTTTCGTATATTCGTTTCCGGGGTTCCTAAAGGTTTCCTCGCACTCACCCAGCTCTACTATCCTTCCTTCCTTCATTACCGCCACCCTGTCGCATATAGCCGCTATGACTCCCGGATCATGACTGATAAAAAGATACGTAAGCCGTTTTTCTTTTTTAAGGTCTATCAGCAGGTTGAGTATCTGAGCCTGCACGGAAATGTCGAGACTGGATACGGGTTCGTCGCATATTATAAACTCCGGATCACCGGCAAGAGCCCTTGCTATCCCTACGCGCTGCCTCTCTCCTCCGGAAAGTTCAGACGGAAGCCTGTTCAGATAATAACGGTTTAACCCCACCATTTCCAAAAGTCGGACGGCTTTTTCCTCATGCCTCCCGTTATCGACATTCCCATGGATAATAAAGACTTCCTTTATGGTATCCCTGACCCTGAATCGCGGATCAAGGGAAGCAAAAGGGTCCTGAAAAACTATCTGCAGTTTCCTGCGGGTTGCTCTCATTTCTTTTTCTGAAATCCGTAAAAGATCCACTCCCCGGTAGGATACCGCGCCTTCCTGTACCTCGGTAAGACGCAACATCGCCCTGGCCATGGTACTCTTGCCGCACCCGGATTCCCCCACCAAACCAAGGACTTCTCCCCGCTTAATAGACAGATTTATATCGTCGAGAACGCGCGTTTTGTGTTTGGGAAAAGTTTTCTTTAAGTTATTTACCTTCACCAGTTCCATGCGATAAAATCTCCTTCGACCGTATGCATCGGGTAAAATGTCCCGGGAGCACTTTTTCTTTTAAAGGCTCTTTAGCCGTACAGGCGTCTATGCGATATCGGCAACGCGGATGGAATTTACACCCGCCGGGCAGGTCCCAAAAAAGCGGCATACCGCCTTCAATGGCGTCGAACTTCTTGTTTCTGTGTTCTATAGAAGGTATGGAATTCATAAGACCTCTTGTGTATGGATGAGCTTTTCTTAAAAACACGTCTTCCTTTTTTCCCTCCTCCACGATTAACCCGGAGTACATAACCGCTATCCTGTCCGCGAGCTTAAAAACAACGTTCAGATCGTGCGAAATAAAAAGAATCGACAAGTTCAATTTTTCTTTAAGTTCGGATATAAGGTCGAGTATCCGGTTCTGTACGGTTACGTCCAAAGCCGTGGTGGGCTCGTCAAGCACCAACAGGTCGGGCTTTAAAGCGATGGCCATGGCTATCATTACGCGCTGCTGCATCCCGCCGGAAAGCTCGTGAGGGTATATTTTTTTATTACCCGCTATGTCGCCGAGTCCGACCGCGTTGAGGGCTTCGGTGATCTCGCGGTCAGGGTCTTTCTTTTCGCGAAATACTTCCCTTAACTGCACATATACGGTAAACACGGGATTCAGCGAACTGAAAGGCTCCTGAAAAACGTAAGATATTTTACTCCCCCTTATGGCCCTTAGGCCGTCTCTTTCCAGTTTTAATATGTCCTCACCCTCCAGCAAAATCTCACCCGACGAGATAAATCCTTTTTCTTCCGATATTAACCTGGTAAGTGCCAGCCCCACGGTAGTCTTGCCGCAGCCCGACTCACCGACCAGGCCCACACACTCACCTTTGCCGACAGAAAGATTAAGGCCCCTGACCACTTCAACGGGATTACCGTCCATATAATATTTTATTTTAAGATTCTTAATATCTAAAAACATAAAAAATTTTATAATCGTAATCGGATGTCATTGCGAGCCTGCCATGGCAAAGGAAACAATCTCGTAGAAAGATACTCAAAAAGCTTTTTGACGTAAATATACTGAGATTGTTTCGTTCGCTATGTTCATTCGCGATGACATACCCGTTAACTCACTGATTACTTATGATCTGAGGAGCTTCTCTCTTATGCCTTCCCCCAGTAAGTTATAGCCCAGCACTGTTATAAAAATAGCCAGTCCGGGAAATACCACCATCCACCAGGCCGCTCCCATTACGGACTTTCCCTCGGCCAGTATATTGCCCCAGCTGGGCGTCGGGGGCTGCACTCCTATTCCCAGAAAACTCAGGCTCGATTCAACCAGAATAGCCGCCGCTATTCCCAACGTAATACTTACTAAAACGGGTGCCATGGCGTTGGGGATTAAGTGACGGGTTATTATCCTTTTATTGTCGGCTCCTATTGCTTTTTCGGCGTAAATAAAATCTCTTTCCTTAAGGCTTAGTATCTCCGCCCTTATCAGCCTCGCTACGCTCATCCAGCTGGTAAGGCCTATGATGGCCATAATGTTCACTATACTCGGTTCCAATAAAGCTATAACAGCCAGTATCAGGAAGAAAGTCGGGAAACAGAGCATGATATCAACAAACCTCATTATCAGTGAATCCACCCATTTCCCGTAATAACCAGCTATGGACCCGAGGGCTATACCGACCGCCGCCGAAATCCCCACTGCCACAAAACCCACCAATAAAGATATACGCGTCCCGTATACCATTCTGCTGAAAAGGTCTCTCCCCAGGCTGTCAGTTCCGAATATATGCTCGTCTGACGGCGAGGCAAGTATGTCCTCTATATGTATCATACCGGGATCATATGGGGAAATAAAGGGCGCGAAAAGAGCGAGACCTATAAATATTAAAACTATAACCATACCTGAAAGCATTAATTTATTCATTGACCGACCTCATTCGACTTTTATACGAGGATCCACCACGGCATAAGAAACATCCGCCAGAAGGTTCCCCAGAAGAGTCAGAAACGCCCCTATAAACAGGATGCCCATTATGACCGGATAGTCTCTTGCCATGACCGATTCATAAAAAAGCCTTCCCATTCCCGGTATTCCGAATATTGATTCGAATATAACGCTCCCGCCTATGAGTCCGGGGATGGACAGGCCAAGAATAGTTATTACGGGAAGGAGCGCATTTTTTAGAGCGTGTTTGTATATGACCTCTTTTTCCGTCAGACCTTTTGCCCTGGCCGTGCGTATATAATTTTCCTTTAAAATGTGCACCATATTACTTCTCATATACCTGGATATCCCGGCAAGCCCGCCGAACGCCGAAATAAAAACAGGGAGTATAAGATGTTTTGCTACGTCTATTATCTTTTCGGTCAGACTGAATTTATCGAACTCCAGGGATTTTATCCCGGAGACCGGCAATAGCCCCCACTGTACTCCTATAAGGTCCATAAGCATAAGGCTCAACCACACCGTAGGCATCGCGAAACCCACAAAAACAAAAACCGTCATCGCCCTGTCGTAAAAACTCCCCTCCTTTATCGCGGAGCTGACACCTATGGGTATACCTATTAACAATATAAGTATTATGGAGGCAAGGTTTATCCCCAGCGTGATGGGGAGGCGCTCCGTTATCTTTTTCATGACAGGGCGCGAGTCTAAAAAAGAAACCCCGAAATCAAACCGCAGGAGCCTTCCAAGCCAGGCAAGATATTGCTCATGAAGCGGTTTGTCGAGGCCGTAAATTTTCGCTATCCTCTCCCTGGCCTCCATCGAGACTTTAGGATTAAACTGAGCTTCCGTGTCCGTAGGCTCGCCCGGAGCAAGATGAATAACCGCGAAAGTAATTACGGTTATGCCGAGTAAAAGAGGTATCAGGCTTATTATTCTTTTTATAATATATCTTGTCATGGCAATTATAAATCCGAAACGCGAAATCCGAAATACGAAACGAAAGAAGGATTATCTAAAGTCTAAAAATATATTTTTTCTAATTTCGAATTTAGACTTTTTAATTTGTTTTGGATTTCGGACTTTGAATTTCGCATTTTATCTGACATATATTTGCTCATCCTCCGGGACGTGCCATTCTATGAAGTTATGCCCTATTCCCCCGGGGCCCACTTCTATTCCTTTGAAACGTTTATGGACTATAGGAAGAGCGTCCGGAACGTACAGAAACAGATACGGCTGTTCCCCGTAAAGTATCTCGTGAATCCGATAGTATATTTTTTTTCTTTCCTCCCGGTCGAAGGTCCTCCTGCCGGCGATAAGCAGCCTGTCCACTTCCGGATTGGAATAGCCCACGAAGTTAAACTGGCCCTCCCCGATCTTGGAGGAATGCCATATATCATACATGTCGGGATCAAGAGAAAGGTTCCAGCCCAGGAGCACGGCTTCGAACCTTCTTTTGTTTATAAACTCGCTTACGAAAGCGCTCCACTCTATTATTTTTATTTTTACCTCTATGCCTATCTCTTTAAGTCTTCTCTGTATAATCTCGGCGGTCATTCTTCTCTGCGTGTTGCCCTGATTAGTGATCAAAGTGAAGGAAAACTTCATGCCGTCTTTATCCAATATGCCGTCAGCGTCGGTGTCTCTCCATCCCGATTCGTTTAACAGCTCCAGGGCCGCGTCCGGGTTATAGGACAAAGGTTTTACCGCTTCGTTGTAGGCCCATGACTCCGGTATAAACGGGCCGGTGGCCACTCTTCCCAGTCCCAGCAAAACCCCTTCTACTATCTCTTTTTTGTTTATCGCGAGATTCAGAGCTTTTCTTACCCTGACGTCGCTGAAGCGGGGGTCTTTAAGGTTATAACCTATATAAGTATACCCAAAGCTGGGGTATCTGAATTTCTGAAAATTGTTATCGAAATACGCGCTTTCTGTTTGACGGTCGAACTGCAAAGGAGTGAGCGAGGCATAATCCACCCCTTCGGCCCTCAGCTCCAGAAATAAAGTAGCCTGGTCCGGAATAATCCTGTATATGTACCTGTCTATATGCGGTCTTCCCTCGAAATAATCATGATAGGAGACGAGGTCTATCCTCTCGCCGGTTTTCCAGGATTTAAATTTATACGGCCCGGTTCCTGTCGGTGACCTTGAAAAAGCAGTAGTGTTCAGGTCCTCGCCTTTCAGCAAATGTTCCGGCATAATATTCATGCTCCAGCTGGAAAGCCCCGGCGAAAACGGTTCCGAGTATATTATTTTCACGGTATAGTCGTCTATCACCCTCATCTCCTCCACCATCTCGAAATCACCGCTATAAGGAGTACGTACCGTTGGATCCAGAAGCGAATCGTAAGTGAATTTTACGTCCCCTGAGGTAAAAGGCTCCCCGTCATGCCACTTTACGTTTTTCCTGAGATGAAAAACAATCTCCAGTCCGTCCTCGGATATATCCCACCTTTCGGCAAGATCACCCGTCAGGTTCAGGTCTTTGTCGTACTTGACAAGGCCGTTAAAAACCAACGCGCAAATAGCTCCGGAAGAAGAATCGGACGCGAGAACAGGCACAAGAGTCCTTGGCTCGCCTATAGATCCGACTACTATAGCTCCGCCGTAATCCCTGAATCCCGAAAGGCAAAGTAATATAAATAAAAAGACCGCCTTCGTAAAGACGGTCTTCGTCCTGTTTTCGGTAATTATAAAAGCTGAATTTTTATTGTTCGCTTTCCTCAGCGACGTCTCCCTCGGGTACATCGGCGCTTTCGGCGGGAAGAGGTATGGCCGTTTTGTCGATAACCGATTTTGCCCTCTGGCTCGATATAAGAGCCAGAGAAAGACACGTTACTATAAACAAGGTGGCGCATACGGCGGTCAGTTTAGTCATTACGCTGGTGCTTTTGGTCCCGAAAAGATTCTGCATCTGAGAACCGCCCAGAGAATCCGCAAGACCGCCTCCCCTGCCGGCCTGCAGCAATATAACCACTATCAAAAATACGCTCACTATTACATGAACCACCACAATAGCTATATACATATCGTTTCACCTCTCATGTGTTGCTTCTTTTATAAAACAGAGTTCTTTACTATTTCCGTAAAAGAATTAACGTCCAGACTCGCTCCTCCGACCAGAGCTCCGTCCACGTCTTCCTGCGTCATCAGCTGTGCTATATTGTCGGGTTTAACGCTCCCCCCGTACTGAATACGTATTTTAACGGCACTCTCCCTGTCGTATGAACGCTCTATAAAATCTCTTATGAACTTATGCGCTTCCTGAGCCTGTTGCGGAGTAGCCGTACGGCCGGTACCTATGGCCCATATAGGCTCATAGGCTACGATTAAACGCGTAACGTCTTCCTTTGCTATACCGTCCAACCCCCTGGTAAGCTGTTTTTCGAGAATTTCAAAAGTCGTTCCGTTATCCCTTTCCTCCAGTTTCTCTCCGATACACATTATAGGGACCATACCGTGCTTTAAGATGACTTTTATTTTCTTATTCACTTCCTCGTCGGTCTCGCCGAAAATATTCCTCCGCTCGGAATGCCCTGCTATCACGTACCTGCAACCCGCGTCCTTTAACATGTTGGGTGATATCTCACCCGTAAAAGCCCCTGACCCTTCCCAGTACATGTCCTGGGCCCCCAGCATTATGCTGGAGTCAAGTATCTGGTCGTTCACTTTAGAAAGAGCGGTAAAAGGCGGGCATATCACTATATCAGCGTCCGAAAAAGTGTAAAATTTCCTCTTAAGCCCCACGGCTATATCAACAGCCTCGTCTATAGTCTTGTTCATCTTCCAATTCCCGGCAATAATAGGTCTTCGCATATCCTTAACTCTCCTTATCTCATCAAATTAAACTTAATGTTTAACAAACCATGTCCCACCCCCGGTGTGGGACATGGTTTGTTTGTTTTTTTTGGTTATTTGTCGTTCAGTGCCGCTATCCCCGGCAGGTCTTTTCCTTCCATGTATTCCAGGGACGCGCCTCCGCCCGTGGATATGTGGCTCATTTTATCGGATAATCCAAATTTGGAAATCGCGCTTGCCGTATCGCCGCCGCCTATTATAGTGGTCGACTTTGACAATGCCGCTATATATTTAGCGATATCTTCTGTCCCCCTGGCGAATTTTGATATCTCAAATATTCCGAGCGGGCCGTTCCACATGATGGTCTTAGCCTCTCTTAACTCTTTTTTGAATTCATCTACGGTTTTGGGGCCTATGTCAACGGCCATCCAGTTCTGTGGTATAGCCTCATCTACCACTCTCGTGTTGCTGGAAGCATCAACCTTATCGGCTATAAGATGATCTATGGGGAGTAAAATTTTCACGTTTTTTTCCTTCGCTTTCTCCCTCAGGGATTTAGCGGTTTCTATCTTATCCTCTTCCAGCTTGGAACTGCCTATCTCCTTGCCTTCGGCTTTTATGAACGTATAGGCCATGCCGCCGCCTATCAATATCGAATCGACTTTATCCAAAAGATTCTCTATAACGCTTATTTTATCGGAAACTTTAGCGCCTCCCAATATAGCTACAAAAGGTTTCTCGGGTTCGGAGAGCGCCTTTTCGAAATATTCGATCTCCCTGGCCATGAGAAAACCTGCTACGGCCGTCTTCAGGAATTTAGTGACTCCTTCCGTGGACGCATGCGCCCTGTGGGCGGTCCCGAAAGCGTCGTTAACGTAAATCTCTCCCGGGGAAGCCAGCTTCTCGGCAAAACCGGGATCATTTTTTGTCTCTTCTTTATGAAACCTGAGATTTTCCAGAAGTATGACATCGCCGTCTTTCATTTCCGAACAGGCTTTTTTTACTCCGTCTCCGACGCATTCGTCCAGTTTAGTCACCGGTTTCCCCAGGAGCTCACTCAACCTGTCGCCCACGGGTGTCAACCTCATCGAATCCTGTACCTCGCCTTTTGGCCTGCCCAGGTGGCTCATCAGGATAAGCCTGGCTCCGTTTTCCACGGCATATTTTATGGTGGGCAGAGCGGCTTTTATCCTGGTATCGTCGCCTACCTTCAGTTCTTCACTAAGAGGGACGTTAAAGTCGGCCCTCATCAACACTTTTTTCCCGCGAATATCTACGTCTTTTATGCTTTTTTTATTCATGACGGACTCCTTAAATTTGTATGCGCTTACTTGTTTTCTTATATACGAGTTATATTATATAACATACACACGGTATACATGCAACTGAAAAATGACTAGAACCGTTAAATCTTTGAGATAATCACACTATCGACCAGGTTATATCTATGTTTATCTCTTCGGCGGGGCCTAACTTTATGTGCCAGATGGGGAAGATACAGGATGATTGGTAGTTAAGGTCGTAAGATTTTTCCGACTGGGAAACGGTCTTGACGGGAAAATACCATACCTTCTTAATCTTATCCGAAAAATCGAAATCCACACCGAGTGTCCCGGATTTGTCGTTTATCCCGAAATGACGGGCGCGGGCCGCGCTTCCGGATTCCGCCATCCTTCCCAGAGCTTTATCGCCGTTCGCATAATTATAACGCTCCGAATCGGCGTACGGAAGCGTGATATTAAATTCCGTACCGAAACAAGTATCGATAGACGAACTTGTCTTGTTTTGCAGGCGGTAGTGCACGGTCAGCTCTTTCCCCTCGCCTAAACTTAATTCTTTGGTGACGATTAATTTTTTCCTGTTTACGCTGCCCTCGCACGAAAGTATTATTTTTCGTTCTTTTATCCTTGCCACGTAAGGAGTATTCGAAAAATCGCCTTTATCCTCATAGTTCGCGGAGGAAAAATCCTCGAGTTTCAAATCTCCGTCGATAAAATGATCTATCAGGCACAGCCTGTCGTGTTTGTCGTAAAACAACGCGTCTTTTATCCTGCTGTCCATGACCTTTATTACCTCGTGCATCTTAAGTGATTTACTCGGACGGTTATTGAGTCGGTCCGTTATCTTTTTATGATAAGACTCTTTTCTTCTGGCAAGGGTGTTTAAAAGATTAACGCTCTTATCCTTGCAGTCAAACTCCCTTATGCTGCCGCCGTTAGCCGGATCCACGCACAAAAAGAAATCCCTGTTTTCGCAAATTATGGCTTTTGATTTCCAGTCGTAAAAATTTATCTTTTTTACCTCGCACCATCCGTTCGGTTCGGCATGCTCTATCTCGTCAAGAGTACGATCTGCTTTTATCAAATGCTCGAACACCGCGCTCCTCAAATGATACATATATATCCCGCCGAAAACACCGTGCCAGTAAGCGCAGTTACACTGCCCTTTATAAAGCTCCCTCTCCGCCTCCTCTATTTTTCCCGTATCCCCTGTCTCATGCCTGCCTTGCCGGTAGGCAGGTCGCTTTTCTCTGAGTTCAGCCAGCCTGTTACTCACATACATCATCCTTTTATGCATCTGATTGGCTTCGGGGTACCTGGTAAGATAATTCATCCATGAACCATCGGACCATTCCATCATTTCCTCGTATGAGCCGTCGGGTATCTCTATTTCTTTCAGGGGCTCTTTAATCTTCAGGCAATCAGAGAACTTAACCGTCTCTATCCAGCCTTTGTGCCGGGTAAGTTCCTCGAAGAAACTCTGCAGCCACTTTTTCTTATAGACCCAATCATGAGTCCATGGCCATTCTCCGAACTTCTCGGCGTCGTCGCCGTATATAAAAAGCGGCATTTCCGAAGATCCCAGCCCGAATATAGCCTTCTTCATTCTTTTTCTTATGGTTCCCTTAAAATAATCCGTAGTTTCCCTGGGAAACCTGAAGGGAATGGTATAACGAAGGGCTTTATCGGAGGGAAACACGGCTATTTTATCGTCCTTATAATTGGTCACAAAATAACCGTATAAATTATCCATATCCATACCGGCCCTGACTATATGAGAATCGTCCAGTATTACATATTTTATTCCGCTTTGCCTGAAATCCGGCACCAGCCTGGGAGACCAGACCCTTTCAGGCACCCATAAACCGCATGGTTTATATCCGAATCTGTTCTCGGCATAGTCCGACATCATCCTTATCTGGCCGAGCCTGTCTCTTTTGGGTATGGACTGGAATACCGGTTCGTAATACCCTCCTCCCATTATCTCCACGCGGCCCGCATCCGCAAGTTTCCTTATCTTGCCCAGGTAATCCGGATGCTTCTCCTCAAAAAAATCCAGGAGATTACCCGAAAAATGACAGTTGATTTTTAAGTCCGGGAATTTTTCGAATGTTTCGAAGAAAGGTTTGTAACAATTGCTATAAGCTCTTTCTAATATATCACCGAAATTACCGACAGGTTGATGAAAGTGCAGACCTATCGCAAAGTAAACTTTATTCATGATATTTGAATTATAACATAACGGCGAAATAAATTACAGCTAATAAAGAGAAGTTGTCATTGCGTGCGAAGCGAAATAATCTCAGCATAGTTTAGTTTAAATTATTTTTAAGTAATCTTCTATGAGATTGCTTCGCTTC
>CAZEGO010000023.1:0-14317 GCA_964511955.1 uncultured Planctomycetia bacterium
AAGAGCAGGCTATGTCGCAGCAAAGGGTCGAGGCGGAAAAAATCAGTAACGAAACAACCACTCTTAAGACTAAAATGAACGCTTTGTCTTCGGTAAGCAATAGAGACGTTTTATGGGCCGGTAAACTGAACATGCTTTCCGATATGATTTTACCCGGTATATGGTTTACGAGAATAAGAGGCGATCTGCAGGATAAACTTGTCATAGAGGGCAGCGTTATCTCCAAACAGGAAGAAGCCATGGCTACTGTCGGAAAGTTCATGAAAAGTCTCAGGGAGAACGGCTCATTTTTTGAGGGCTTCGAGAATATAAAGCTGGAATCGGTTCAAAGGAAGAGTATCGAGGAAAAAGACATAGTGGATTTCAGTATAGCGTTGTATTTTAACGAATAGGGATAGAAATGGATCCAAAAGAAAAACAAAAACTGTACGTGCTTTTCGGTATCTTCGGTATGGCTTTTCTTATGATTTATTTCAATCTCTTGCTGAAGCCGCAGTTTGCGCGTTTTATGGCGCGCAACAGGGAGTACGGTACAGTATATTCAAGAGTGAAAAAGACCCAGGCCTTGATAGCAAATGAGCAAAGGTTAAGAAAACAAAACGAAAATCTCAAAGAGCAATTTTCCGGTATGGAAGGAAAGTTTCTCGGCGAAGATGAGGTATCCAGCCTGCTGCAAAGTTTTTCCGAGATAGCAGATTCTTCGAACGTGCAGATACTGCGCATAAAGCCTCTCGAAACAATAGGACGCGCCGCGGCGACCGAGTCGACGGATGAATTTTATTCGGAATTCCCCATATTGATAGAGGCTAAAGCCGGCTATCACGAGTGCGGGGATTTTTTAAACAAACTTGAAAGAGCGGAAAGGTTTATAAGAATAGGCGATATCGATATCAGGGGAAGCCAGGAGAAGCCGAGGGTACACGAGATCAGGCTTAGAGTGGTTACGTACGTGTTGAACGATCGTCAGGGATAAAGATGTGAGACAAAAAATAAATTTCTATATGAATGTCTTGTTATGTACAACGTTAATATTTTGTGTTACCGGTGCCCTTTTCGCGGCGGAGGAATTTGTTTATGATTCTCACGGGCGACGCGATCCGTTCGTGCCTCTTGTATCGGAAGGAGGCGGATTTGTATCGGATACATACGGTATAAAGTCCGCAGAAGACGTCAGGCTTGAGGGTATAGTATGGGAAGAAGGCAAACGTTCGATGGCTGTTATAAACGGCGAAATATTCAGGGCGGGTCAGAGCATCGGGGAATTGAATATCGTCGAGATTCAGAGAGACGGAGTCGTTTTTGAGGCAGGAGACGAGAGAATCAAGGTGGAGTTAAGGGATGAATAGGATCGGGACCCTATAACTTTTTTCGCGGGAAGACTCGCAGGGGAGGAATATAATGAGAATATTCAGTATTTTTTTGGTTTTTAGTGTGATATTTTTAAGCGCTACCGATTTGTGTTTCTCGCAGGAAAAGCTCCCGGGCGCGGAGAAGTCAGCCTCTGACATGGAAGCTTCCTCGCCGGGGAACGTCACGCTGGACTTCAAAGACGCCGACATAACCAATGTCCTCAGGATTCTCTCATATAAAAGCGGCATAAATATCGTGGCGGGAAAAGACGTCACGGGCCCCGTGACGATAAGACTTACGGACGTGCCATGGGAAAAAGCGCTCGATGTTATACTGAGAACCTACGGATATACTTACGAAAGGGAGGAAAATATTATCCGTGTCACTACCATGGAAAATCTGGCCAAAGAGGATCTGGTAACCGAGGTCTTCTCTCTTAATTACGCCGAGGCTCAAAACGTACCCGCGGCTATCGAAGAGATGCTGAGTGACAGGGGCAGTATAAAATTCGACGAGAGAGCGAATCTCGTTATAGTGACGGATATACCTACGAACATTTACAAGATTAAACAGGTCATAGAAAAGCTGGACACGAGGACACAGCAGGTAAATATCGAGGCCAAGATAGTAGAGACTACCCTGGATAAGGAAGATAAACTGGGTATAAACTGGACGACAAAGCTGACGGCCAGTGGAGCAGCCAAGCCGCTTACTTTCCCTTTTTCCAGAAAGAGCGGAGGAGGTGAATGGTACCCGACCGGCGATGCCGGAGCGGAGGCGGGAGATAACATAGGAACTTTTCAGACCAGCGGCAGTACGGCTTTTCCCATGGCGCTGCCCAGCAATTTTACCCTCGGTACGCTTGATTTCACACAGCTTCAGGCTGTGTTACAGATTTTAAAGACAAAGACGGACACTAAAATCATATCCAATCCCAGGATAACCACATTGAACAACAAAGAGGCGAAGATAGTGGTGGCCACGACTTTCAGTATACCGACTTATGAGCGGAATGAAAGCACGGGGAATATTGAGGTAACGGGTTATACGGAGAAAGAGCTGGGGATAACGCTTTCCGTGACTCCGCAGATAAATCCCGAGGGGTACATCATGGTGAAGCTCGAGCCGGAGGTATCGAGTTTTCTTTCATTCGATACGTTTACGACATCCGGGGGAGCCGGCGCGATTCAGGCACCGAGATTTTCTGTAAGGAAGGCTTCTACTCAGGTAATGGTCAAGAACGGGGAAACTATAGTGATAGGGGGATTGATCGAGGAAAATGAGAGTGATACGGTGGTAAAAGTCCCAGTATTAGGAGACATACCGATACTGGGCTTCTTGTTTAAAAAGAAAGAAAAGACGGTCGATACTACGGATCTGTTGTTTTTTATCACGGTCAATCTCGTAGAATCCTATACCGACGAAGCGGCGGTTCATGCTCAGAAATAGTCTTTCCTCCCGAAGTTTTATGTATGAAATTTGAAACGATTTTTTGTAAAAAAGGGATTTTAAGGTATATTTCGCATCTGGATATGGTAAGGCTTTTTCAAAGGTCTATCAGAAGGGCGGAATTACCCGTAAAGCTCAGCCAGGGATATAATCCTCACTATAAGATAAGTTTCCCGGGGAAAGCATTAAAACTCGGTATCGAAAGCGACCGAGAAACCATATCGTTCGATATGGAACGCTTTGTCCCCGCGGAGGATTTTATGCACAGGCTGAACGAGAAATTACCGGAAGGGATTAAGGTGTTGGAATGCAAAAAGAGATACTGATAAACGTCGAATCTCAGGAAAAGAGAGTGGCGGTTGTCGAGAAAGGCGAACTGCAGGAATATTATATCGAGAGGCCGTCGGAGGAAACACTCGTCGGGAATATCTATAAGGGCAGGGTGGAATCAGTGGTATCCGGTATAGGAGCGGCATTCGTGAACATAGGCTATACCAGAAACGGTTTTTTATATGTCACCGATATGCTGGCACCGTCTCGCGAATTTGACGTCCTTGAAGGAGAGAAACCGAATCCGCGGAGGGCTCCCAGGCCTAAGCCATCGGAGATAAACAAATTCGCGCACGAGAGGCAGGAGTTTCTTGTACAGGTGGTGAAGGAAGGCATTGGGAATAAAGGCCCGCGCCTTACAACGCACATAGGAATGCCCGGAAGATTTATGGTGCTTATGCCTATAGACAAACATTATGGCATATCAAAAAAAGTTACGGACCGTAAGGAGCGAGACAGGCTTCACAAGATACTAAAAAAGATATGTTCGAATTCCAATGCCGGAGTGATAATCAGGACAGCCGGCGTAGGTAAGAGCGAAAAAGAATTTAAAAGAGAATTTAAATATTTAAACGCTCTATGGCGAAGAATAGAACGCGACGGGAACAGAAAAAAAGCACCCGCTGTAATACACGAGGAGCATGGGCTTACTTTCAGGATATTAAGGGATATTTTCCGCGATGATATTACCCGTGTGCTTGTAGACCACAAAGATGAATACAGGAGGCTGAGGCATTTTGCGAATAACATGATGCCCAGCATGAAAAAAAAGCTCTTTCTGTATAAAGAAAGAACTTCCCTGTTCGATTCCCGCGGCATAGAGAAAGAAATAGAAAAACTTTACCGAAAGAAGATAGAGCTTAAATGTAAAGGTTATATTTTTATAGAAGAGACAGAGGGCTTGATAGCCATAGACGTCAACAGCGGTTCCTTCAGCAGAAAACACATGGAGGACACGGCTTTCAGAGTAAACAGCGAGGCCGCTCAGGAGATAGCCAGACAAATCAGGTTAAGGGATATAGGCGGTATAGTAATCATAGATTTTATAGACATGATGAACGCCGGTCACAGGAGGGAGATATTCAATATCCTTATAAGATCGGTTAAACGCGATAAGGCCAGGATAAAGATACTTAAAATGTCCGAGTTTGGGATAGTGCAGATGACCCGGCAGAGAATAAGAAAAGGGGTCAGAAGGGTTTCTTATCAGAATTGCCCTTATTGCACCGGCAGAGGAGCCGTAAAATCCGTTACTACTATGTCTATAGAAGTCTTGCGTGAGATTAAAAAAGAACTGGAATCCAGAAAGTCGAAGATCAGGGAAGTAAAGGCGTATGTGCATCCCGACGTAGCCAATTACCTGCTGAACGAGGACAGGCCCGGAATTACGAAACTGGAATCCGAACACAGGTGCAAGATTGTGATAATAGCCGAGCCTGATATGCACATAGAGAGATACAGGATACAGAGATGACAAAATAAGGCTATTTAATCCACTTGACAATAAATTTTGTTTAATGTAAAATATTTGTTTTCATAAAGATAGAAAAAGAAAGGGAGGTCGAAAGTGTACGCGGTAGTGGATACGGGTTCTAAACAGTATAAAGTATCAAAAGGAGACGTCCTGGCGGTGGAAAAATTAGCCACAAAAAGCGGCAAGGACGTTAAACTCGGTAAAGTTCTTTTTATTTCGGACAAAAAAGACATAAAAGTCGGAAAACCTTATATCAAGGGAGCAAGCGTTGTCTGTGAGCCCATAGGGGAGAAAAGGAGCGGGAAATCCGTATCCTTTAAATATCGCCGGAGGTTGGGAAATTCACGGCGGAAAAAAGGCCACAGGCAGAATTATACCGTATTAAAAGTAAAAGATATAATAGGAGGATAAAATGGCACACACCAAATCACAGGGAAGTTCGCGTAACGGCAGAGACAGTAATTCGCAGCGTCTGGGCGTGAAACGCTTTGAAGGCCAGTTCGTTACGGCCGGGAGTATTATTGTAAGGCAGAAAGGGACCAAGTTTTTTCCCGGAGTAAACGTAGGCATGGGCAGGGATAGGACTCTTTTCGCGCTTAAGGACGGCACCGTTAAGTTCGGTACTGCCAGGAAAATAAATATCGTGTAAAAATCGATGTTCATAGACCGCGCGGAAATTTTTATTAAGGCAGGCGACGGAGGAGACGGCTGCCATAGTTTTTCCAAAGGCCGGTACCAGAGATTCAAGCGGCCGTACGGCGGTGACGGCGGAAACGGCGGAAACGTAAAATTTATTTCCGATAACAACGTTCAAACGCTGGTAGATTATTATTTCAAGAAGCATTTTTCCGCGGACGACGGCTCCAACGGGAGCGGAAATCATAAAAAAGGAGCCGACGGAGACGATTGCGTAATAAAACTTCCGGTAGGGACCATAGTAAGGGATAAGCACGAGGACATTACCTATTGCGACCTGGACGCGCCGGGCCGCTCGGTAGTTATAGCTAAAGGCGGCGAGGGAGGAAAAGGCAATTCCAGAAGACGGGATGCCACGCCCGGAAAGGACGGCGAAGAAAAAGACGTTGTCCTGGAGCTAAAATTAGTAGCCGATGTCGGCATAATAGGTTATCCTAACGTAGGAAAATCCAGCCTTATATCCCGTATTTCCAACGCTAAACCTAAAATAGCAGGGTATCCTTTTACCACAAAGACTCCCAATCTGGGATTGGTCAGGCTGGACAGGGAAAGATCTTTCGTAGTCTGTGATATCCCCGGCCTCATACTCGGTGCTCATTCCGGGAAAGGTCTCGGGGATGAGTTTTTGCGGCACATAGAGAGGACGAGTATGTTTATACATGTGTTAGACATGGCATCTCCGGAAAAAAGAGACCCCGCCAAGGACCTGACCGCGATTAATAACGAGTTGAAACAGTATAACTCAACGCTCTCGAAAAGGCCGCAGGTCGTAGCGGCAAATAAAATGGATATCCCGGAGTCCTCCGATAATTTAAGAGCTTTAAGAAAGAAAATCAAAAAGAAAATATATCCGATATCCTGCGTGACGGGAGAAGGCATAAAGGATCTGTTAAGGGCGGTTTATAAGGAACTTAAATAGAGTCGTGTCATTGCGACGGATCGCAATGACAGGTGATTAAAGGTATGACGAGAGCCAATATCAAAAAATCAAAACGGATAGTTATTAAAATAGGCACCAGTGTTTTAACGTCATCAAAGACCCTTTCCCTGGACAAGGTTCGCGTAGGGAAGATAGTCAGACAGGTCCTTGAGCTTTTAAGACGGGACCATGAAGTTATATTGGTATCCTCGGGCGCGATAGGCGCGGGAATGAACCTGCTCGGCCTTAAAAAGAGACCCGCCAGCCTGCCCGAAAAACAGGCCTGCGCGGCCGTAGGGCAGGGGCGCCTCATGAACACGTACGAAGGGTATTTCAGACGTCATGGATTTCACGCGGCGCAGATTCTCCTTACGTGGGAAGACATACGCGAAAGACGGAGGTATCTTAACGCCGAAAACACCATACACACGCTTTTAAACAAAAAAGTAGTCCCTATTATAAACGAGAACGATACCGTATCCGTGGACGAGATAAAATTCGGCGATAATGACAGGCTCTCGGCCCTTGTCGCCAACCTCTGCGGAGCGGACCTTTTGGTCATGCTTACGGACGTAGAAGGTTTTTGCGATAAATCCGGGAAGCGCATAAAAGAAATAACAGAGATAGACCATGGCATCAAAGGCCTGGCCTGCGATACGAAAAAAGAATGTTCGACAGGAGGCATGACGGCAAAGCTTGAGGCCTGTAAGATAGCCGTGGATTCGGGAATAGGGTGTGTTATAGCAAACGGCCGAAAAAAAGATATAGTTATTAAGGTTCTTAACGGAGACGACACGGGAACTTTTTTTCTTCCGACCAGGGACAGGATGCAGGCGCGCAAGAGATGGATAGCATATAACGCAAAGGAAAAAGGGACGATAACCGTGGACGACGGCGCAAAAGAAGCCCTGATAAATAAAGGTAAGAGTCTCTTGGCATGCGGCGTTAAATCAATAGAGGGTGATTTTGCCTACGGGGACGTAGTGATTGTAGCCGGTTCAGAGGGTCATGAGTTCGCCAGAGGACTGACTAATTACGGCTCAGCTGACCTTGATAAAATAAAAGGCCTCAGCACTAAACAGGTAGAGAGCATAATAAAGGAAAGATTCTACCAGGAAGTAATACACAGAGACAACCTGGTAATAAAATAAAACAATTGCACATTTTAGGTAATACCTCAAGCGTGCAATTGTTTTAAGTTGGGTAATTTTTCGGGTGAGAGGTTTTTTGGGGAGGAGTTATGGGTTTGGAGAGTAAGGTGGCTGGTGCTTTGAAGAAGGCTCGTGAGGCATCACGGGTCATAGCCGGGGTTTCCACCAGGGATAAGAATAGAGCTCTTTCCGGGATGGCCGAGGAGTTGCTGAAGAATTCCCGCTACATTCTTCTGCGTAACGCCATGGACCTTGCCGTGGCCGGGAAGAAAGGGTTATCTTCGGCCATGATAGACAGGTTAAGGCTTACCGACAAACGTATCAAAGAAATGGCGGAAAGTTTGAGGTCTGTTGCCCGGTTGAAAGACCCCGTGGGAGACGTTATATCGCAATGGAGAAGACCCAACGGACTTTTGATAAAAAAGGTGAGAGTGCCTATCGGAGTCGTCGGTATAATATATGAGTCCAGGCCCAATGTTACCAGCGATTGTGCCGGACTTTGCCTTAAATCCGGTAATAGCTGTGTTCTCAGAGGAGGGAGCGAAGCTATTAACTCTAATCTGGCTATAAATGAGGTAGTCACCGGAAAATTAAAGAAATTCGGCATACCCAAAGAAGCTATAACCATGATAGACGTGACAGACAGAAAGGCGGTCGATTACGTATTAAAGGCTTCGGAATATATCGACGTGATTATTCCTCGCGGAGGAGAAGGCCTCATAAGGCATGTCGCCAAAAACTCTACAGTTCCCGTGGTAAAACATTACAAGGGTGTCTGCAATTTATACGTAGACAGAGATGCCGATATAAATAAAGCACTGCGAATAACTGTAAACGCCAAAACCCAGAGACCCGGTGTATGCAACGCCATAGAGAATCTTCTGGTGCATAAATCTATCGCGGGAAAATTTCTACCGATGGCCGCTAAAGAGCTTTGCGAGAAAGGAGTGGAGCTCAGAGGCTGCGAAAAGACAAGGAAGATTCTTAAAGGAATAAAAAAGGCCACGGAAAAGGATTACTATGAAGAATATCTTGATCTTGTGCTCGCGGTGAAGACAGTGAATAGTGCGGACGAGGCCGTGGACTTTGTGAATAAGTACGGTTCGGGACACTCGGACGCCATAATAACCAAAAAGAAAAAGACTGCGGATGATTTTCTGGCTGGAGTGGATTCGGCCTCGGTTTATGTTAATGCCTCCACCAGATTTACGGACGGATATCAATTCGGCCTTGGCGCGGAGATAGGTATATCGACGGATAAAATACATGCGAGAGGCCCAATGGGCCTGGAGGAATTATGCACATATAAATACGTCATAAAAGGAACAGGGCAAATAAGAAAATAAAAAAGGAGTCTTTATGAAAAAAAGACAGGCAAAAATAAAAAGAAAGACGCCGGAAACTAATATATCTATAGAGTTAACCATAGATGGCGAAGGGTCATCGAATATCAAAACAGGTATTCCTTTCTTAGATCACATGTTAACGCTTTTTTCTAAGCATGGACTTTTTGATTTAAAAATTCGCGCTAAAGGCGATTTAGACGTAGACTTGCATCATACAAATGAGGATATTGGTATATTGCTGGGCAAAGCATTTAATAAAGCTTTGGGTTCAAAAAAGAAAATACGTAGATTTGGAGACAAGTGCGTACCTATGGATGAAGCTTTGGTTCGTGTCGCTATAGATATAAGTGGACGGCCTTTTTTGAATTCCAATTGGTTGCCCTCTAGAGTAACAGCGATAAAAGACGTTGAAGGTTATAGCATTGGAGATGCCAGGCATTTTTTAGATGCTTTTAAGAATAATTTTCTAATTACAATGCATGTATCAATATTGAATGCAGGTGGCGATACACACCATACTTTAGAGGCTGTTTTTAAAGCATTGGGGAGATCTTTGGATGAAGCTGCTCAAATAGATTCTCGTATAAAAGGAGTTCCATCCACAAAAGGAAGGCTATGATAGTCATAATAGACTATGGCATGGGAAACCTCAGGAGCGTGCAGAAAGCTTTCCAGCTTTTTTGCCCCGAAGTAACAATAAGTTCTTCACCGGAAGATATCATGAAAGCGGATAAAGTCGTGTTACCGGGAGTGGGGGCATTCGGAAAGGCTATGGATGAGCTTAACGGGAGGGGTTTATCCGAAAATATAAAGAAAGCCATAGAATCGGGCAGGCCTTTTATGGGGATATGCCTTGGTCTTCAGCTTCTTTTTTCCGAAAGCGAAGAATTCGGAAAACCCGGAGGACTTGACGTATTTAAGGGTAAGGTGAAGCTGTTTAAGAGTGACAACGGATTGAAAATCCCGCATATGGGATGGAATAATATAGCGATAAAGGATAAAGGGCAAGGAATAAGGATTTTGAACGATGTTACAGATAACAGCTTTATGTATTTTGTGCATTCTTATTATGTAGAGCCCCTGGACAGGGGTATTGTTCTATGCGAGACCGAATACGGGATAAAATTTACGTCCGGGGTTTGTAAAGAGAACGTGTACGCTTTTCAGTTTCACCCGGAGAAAAGCCAGAAAACAGGTTTAAAAATAATAGAGAATTTCGCTAAGATATGATAATATTTCCCGCCGTGGACATAATGAAGGGCAAAGTGGTCAGGTTGTATCAGGGAGACTTCGATAGGAAGACTTTTTATCCGGGCGATCCCGTGGAGGCGGCCCTTACCTGGAAAAAAAAAGGTGCTGAATTTTTACATATAATCGACCTTGACGGCGCCAGGACGGGAGAGGTAAAAAACGGAGAAGTCATAAGAAGCATAATAAAAGAGGCGGGCATATCCTGCGAAGCCGGTGGGGGATTGCGGACCGGGGATGACGCGGAATATTTTCTTTCTGCCGGCGCTACGAGGGTTATTTTCGGCACCAAAGCTTTTGAGGACGTTGATTTTCTAAAGAACCTCGTGAGTGAGTTCGGCGAGAAAAGGATAGTGGTGAGCGTCGATTTTTCTCAGGGTATGGTCGTTAAAAAAGGATGGCAGGAGACCACCCAGCTGGCGGCGGAAAAGGTCCTGGAGCTGATGGAGAGGGCCGGGGTCGGCACTATAGTAGCTACCGACATAAAAACAGACGGAACGCTCAAAGGGCCTAACGTTGGCGGGTTAAAAAAAATATTGGCTGCCACTTCCATGAAAGTAGTGGCATCCGGAGGGGTTTCGTGCCTCGGGGACGTTGAAAGCCTGAGAGCGTTAAACGCAGATAATCTCGAGGGAGTCATAATAGGCAAGGCGCTCTATGACGGAAAGCTGAAACTGGAAGACGCTATAAAAGCAGCTATATAGAGAAAACATATGCTTACTAAACGTATCATACCGTGTCTGGACGTCAAGGACGGACGGGTCGTTAAAGGCGTAAATTTTTTAGACCTGAAAGACGCCGGAGACCCGGTCAAAATCGCCCAGCTTTACGACAGAGAAGAGGCCGATGAGATAGTGTTTCTCGATATAACGGCCAGCTTTGAGAAAAGACAGACTATGCTCGATGTGGTAAGAAGGACCGCGGAGACGGTTTTTATGCCTCTCACGGTCGGCGGAGGTATCAGGAATATAAATGATATACGCGGACTATTGAGCGCGGGCGCAGATAAGATATCGATAAATACTTCAGCGGTGGAGAGCCCGGATTTGATAAAAGAGTCTTCCGAAAAGTTCGGCAGTCAGTGTATAGTGATGGCGATAGACGCGAAGAGAGCTCAGGGGCAAGAAAGGAGTTGGGAAGTTTATACTCATGGCGGCAGGACGCCTACGGGCATTGATGCCCTTGAATGGGGGAAAAAAGCCGAGGGCCTGGGGGCCGGCGAGATACTCCTTACCAGCATGGATTGTGACGGCACAAAAGACGGTTATGACATCGAACTGACTAAGGCCTTTTCGGTCAATCTTAATATTCCCATAATAGCTTCCGGAGGAGCGGGTAAGCCCGAACATTTATACGACGCGCTGGAAAAAGGAAAGGCCGACGCGGTTCTCGCTGCTTCAATTTTTCACTATAAAGAATACTCAATACGCCAGGTTAAGGAATACCTGAAACAAAAAGGAGCGGAGGTTAGATTGTGAATTCAGCGACAGGCGACAAGAGGCCTGCCTGCCGGCAAGGCAGGCAAGGGAAAAGGATAAAAATAAAAGATTTTAAGTTTAATAAGGACGGGTTGATTCCGGCTATCGTGCAGGATTACAAGACAAGCGAAGTGCTGATGCTCGCTTATATGAACGATAAATCCCTGAGAAGGACGATAAAAAGCGGCAAAACCTGCTTTTGGTCGAGATCCAGGCAGAAGTTCTGGGTGAAGGGAGAGACTTCGGGGCATTTTCAATACGTAAAAGCTATTTATTACGACTGTGATATGGATACCTTGCTGGTAAAAGTAAGGCAGGTAGGAGGTGCCTGCCACACCGGAAACAGAACCTGTTTTTACAGAAAAATAAAAAAATCTTAAACTTATATTTAGAGGAGATTAAATGCGTTATACGTCGAAAAAAGAATTTATGAAGCTGGCCGGTAAGGGTTTTACGGTCATACCGGTATATAAAGAAATACTGGCCGATCAACTTACTCCGGTGTCGGCTTTTCTCAGGCTGAGAGACGACTATTCGTATCTGCTTGAATCCGTCGAAGGCGAGGAGAAAATCGCCAGATTTTCTTTCATAGGCGTTAAACCGTCTCTCGTTTTCAGGAGTAAAGGTACCGAGGTTGAGCTCATAAAGGGCGCGTCCAATAAAAAGTTCACCGTGGAGTCCCCTCTGAAAACCGTTAAAAAACTTATGCGGGACTATAAAGCAGCCAAAGTCAAGGGGCTTCCCAGGTTTTTCGGGGGGCTCGTGGGGTATATGGGTTATGATACGGTAAGGTTTTTCGAGGATATACCCGATGAGAACGCCGATGACCTGAAGCTGTGCGATTGTATTTTTACAATGGCCGATAACCATGTGATATTCGATCACGCGGCTCATAAAGTAAAAGTAGTCGTTAACGTGTATTTAGATCATGAGCGCGGGGCCAAAGACGGAAAACAAAAAGCCTACCGTTCGGCGATTAAGAGAATAGATAAAATTATACGCACTCTTAATAAACCGCAGCGCAAAAGGAGGCGCAAAAAGAAGAAAGCAATATCTCACAAAATAAAATCAAACTTCACGAAGGCCGGTTTCGAGAAGGCCGTTAAAGAGGCTAAAAAGTACATAAGGGCGGGCGATATAATACAGGCGGTTCTTTCTCAGAGGTTTCATACAAAAATAAACTGCGATCCTCTGGACGTCTATAGAGCTTTAAGGTCCATAAACCCTTCGTCTTATATGTACTATCTAAACTTCGGCAATCTTAAAATGGCGGGTGCTTCGCCCGAGCTTCTGGTAAGGTGCGAAGACGGAAAAGTGGAGACGAGGCCTATAGCGGGCACAAGGCCGAGAGGCAAGGACGAGAATGACGACGGGAGGTTAGCCGCCGAGCTTCTGTCCGATAAAAAAGAGGTCGCAGAGCACGTCATGCTGGTCGATTTGGGAAGGAACGATATAGGCAGGGTATGTAAAGCCGGGACTGTTCACGTGTCCGAATTTATGTTTATCGAAAAATACTCTCATGTAATGCATATAGTTAGTAATTGCGTGGGCGAGCTGGCTAAAAATAAAGACGCTTACGATGTACTAAAAGCCACTTTTCCTGCCGGGACACTCAGCGGTGCTCCGAAGATAAGGGCGATGGAGATAATAGACGAACTTGAGAACACAAAGAGGGGGGCATACGGCGGGGCCGTGGGGTACTTTAGTTTCTCGGGTAACATGGACACGTGTATAAATATACGGACTATTGTTTTTAAAAAAGACCGGGCTTACATTCAGGCCGGTGCCGGTATAGTGGCGGACTCAGTCCCGTCCAGGGAATACCAGGAAACGGTAAACAAGGCCAAAGCCATGATAAAGGCCATAGAAGCGGCGGAAGAAGGATTGGATTAAAACCAAAAAGGATTTTTTATGATACTGATGATAGATAATTACGACTCGTTTACGTATAATCTTGTACAGTACTTGTCGGAGTTGGGTTCGGACGTAAAGGTAGTGAGAAACGATAAAATAACCGTTAACGACGTTTACAGGATATTACCGAGCCACATAGTTATTTCCCCCGGACCGGGAAGGCCTGCGGAAGCCGGAATATCCAATGCTGTCGTAAAAGAGTTTGGAGGCAAGATAGCCATATTAGGTGTCTGTCTTGGGCATCAGTGTATAGCCGAAGTGTTCGGAGGAAAGATTGTGCGCGCGCCTAAACTCATGCATGGCAAGACTTCCATGATCTACCATAACAAAAAAGAGATTTTCAGAGGCATCGCGAACCCCTTTGAAGCCACCAGGTATCATTCGTTAATCGTGAAAAGAGAGTTCCTGCCTTCCTGCCTGAAAGTGACCGCCTATACAAAAGACAAAGAAATTATGGGTCTCAGGCACAAAAAATTTCCCATATGGGGCGTGCAGTTCCATCCCGAGTCGGTCCTTACGGGAGAAGGTAAAAGAATTCTAAGAAATTTCATAAAAATCCGGGAGAGTTTATGATCAAGGAAGCCATAAAAAAGCTTGTGAGTTCGGTTGATCTCAACAGAGAAGAAATGATGGCGTGTATGAACGAAATGATGAGTGGCAATGCTACTCCTTCTCAAATAGCCGGTTTTATAACGGCGCTGCGCATGAAAGGAGAAACCGTAGATGAGATAACCGGCGCGGCCATGGTTATGAGAGAAAAGGCCGAGCGCATTGTCATAGAGGGCGCTGACAACAGTATCCTGATGGATACCTGCGGGACCGGAGGAAGCGGCACAGGTGTTTTTAATGTGTCTACGGCCGTTTCATTTATCGTAAGCGCGTCGGGAGTGAAAGTCGCCAAGCATGGAAACAGGGGAGTATCGAGCGGCTGCGGGAGCGCGGACGTGTTCAAGGCACTGGGC
>CAZEGO010000024.1:0-14045 GCA_964511955.1 uncultured Planctomycetia bacterium
GCATTTTTACATAGCTGAGAATTTTTATTACCTGGGTGAATATAAAAAGGCCATAGACGCCTATACGGAAGCCATGTCGGCCGGACCCGAGTCGGAGTTGTACATGAGAGCGGCTTACGGAAAGGCGTGGAGTTTTATAAAAACCGGAAAACATAAGAACGCTATAGACGAATTCAAGGTAATAAAAACTCTCGGGAAAGATAAGTCCATGATGGACTACGTTCTGTTCGGCGAAGCTCAGGCCCTGAACGAGATGGAAAGATTCGACGAGGCTTTAAAGAGTTACGAACGGATCATAAGCGAGTTTCCGGACAGCGAATGGCTGCCTAATTCTTTTCTTGGTAAAGGGGAATCCCTCTATCGGCTGGGGCTATACGAAGACGCGCTGAATACTTTAAGCGAAGGAATCGAGCGGTTCCCTTCAAGTGAATACCTGGATGACATGAGATACAACATGGGATGGGTATATTTCAAGCTGGACAGGTTCAAAGAGGCGGTAGAGCAATTCAGCGAAGTTATAAAGAACACCGACAGCGATTTCTACATAATATCGTCATACTGCAGGTTAGGGGATTCTTTTTTTCAAATGAATGTCATGGACAGGGCTCTGGACGCTTACGACATGGTATTAAAGGAAGCCAACGTAAATCCCGAGGCTGTTTTCGGATACGTAGATTACGCTCAATACCAAATAGGGCGCATACTTTTTCAGCTGGAGAGATACGAAGGCGCTATACTGGCTTTCCAGAGCCTGCTCAAAAATTATCCCGGATCAGGCAACGCCGAAGACACTAAATTCGGACTAGCTACAGCGTATTTTAAGAAAGGGGACTACGAATCTTCCATAAGGGAGCTGGAAATTTTTCTTAAAGAATTTCCGGATTCAAAATACAAGGAAGACGCGAAATTTCAACTGGCGAGCTCTTTCTACAATATGTCAGATTATAAAAAATCTCTGGATATATTCAACGAAATAGCCACAGCCAGGCATTACGGTTCGGAATCGGCCCGCCGATACGCGGTTTATGAGATTGGGTGGTGCTATTATAAATTAGGCGAGACGAAAAAAGCGTTAAAACAATTCGAGGACTTCATAGCGAGATACCCGCAGGGCGATCTTTCTCAGGACGCGAGATTTTGGTTAGGTGAGTATTATGTCGGGGTGAGGGATTTTGAAAAGGCTAAAAAAGGTTTTCGGGATCTGATAAATACATTTCCCAGAGGGAGCCTCGCGGACGACGCGGAATACAGGCTCGCGCTCATTCATCATGACACGGGGGATGAAAACGAAAGCATAAAAGTTCTTAACAGGCTCAAAGAAGATTTTCCTAACAGCGAGCTGATCCCCAACGCTGATTTAAAACTGGCAGAGATATTCATGCACCAGCATAATTATATAAAAGCCAAGGAGCTGCTGTCCGGTTTTATGGCAAGATTCGACGGCACGGCTTATACGAAGGTGGCGTCCAAGTATTTCGGCGACATATTAAGGAAAGAGGACAAGCTGAAGGAAGCGATAGAATATTATAAAAAGGCCATAGATAATCGAAGAGGGGATTTTAACGCCGCCATACAATTTATTATAGGTGAGATATACGAAGACCTCGGGGATTACGATAATGCGGTGACCGAATACATGAAAGTGGGCTATATCTATCCCGATTCCACGGAGATCGTAACTAAAGCCCAATTAGCCTGCGCCAGAATTTTTGAGAAACAGAAAAAATGGGAAGAAGCCGCCAAACTGTATAAAAAAGTTTCGCTTGCCGACGTCGACGAATCCGCGTACGCAACCGAGAGGCTTAACTGGATAAAAAGAAACAAAAGATAGAATAAGGCATATTAATGAATCAGATAAAAAGGAGGAAATTTAAATGTTCGAGATAATTCAAAAAGGCGGACCCGTAATGTACCCTATCATTCTGTGCTCGATAGTGGCTTTAGCTATAATTATAGAGAGAGGTTATCAGCTTTATAAGGCTAAAATAGATACCAAGGATTTTATGAACAATATAGAGATCACCATAAAACGTAACAGAATAGCGGAGGCCATAAAGATATGCGACAACACGCCGGGCCCTATAGCGAGTATAGTGAAATCCGGAGTTTTAAAACATGACAGATCCAGGCAGGAGATAAGAGAGGCGATAGAAGACGCCGGCCATCAGGAGGTCCCGCGCCTGGAAAAACAGTTGAGCCTTCTGGCGACGATAGCGCATATTTCCCCGCTGCTGGGACTGCTCGGCACGGTCACCGGCATGGTAAAGACTTTTCAGATAATTCAGGAAAAATCCGCGTCTTTTAATCCGGTGAGCCCGGGTGATCTCGCAGGTGGGATATGGGAATCACTTTTGACAACGGTGGCCGGGCTTATAGTCGCGATCCCGACCGTGGTAGCCTATAATTATCTCGTGAATAAAGTCAACGGATTCGTTTTAGACATGGAAAGAAGCGCAACAGACCTGATAAACATCCTTTCGCAGAGGGTGGAAGGATACTAATTAGCTCTTAGTTCTTGATATTTTACTAAGAGCTAACAGCTAAGAGCCAAGAGTTAAACCGGAGGTTTCCGTGAGATTTAAACGTCATGTCCAATTCGAAAAGGGGCATCTTGATATAGCGCCGTTAATAGACTGCATATTTTTGTTACTTATATTTTTCCTGTTGACCTCGAATTTTATTTTCCAGCCGGGTATAGAAATAGACCTTCCGAAAGCCGTTACCAGCGAAGTGGTCCAGGAGAACACCATAGTTATAACGGTTACATCCGATAACAGGTTCTATCTTAACGAGGCACCCATAACGTTTATTGAGCTGAAAAATAAATTGAAGAGGATAGCGGGGAAGCAGAAACCTATTTTAATCAAGGCCGATAAAGACGTTTCATTAGGCAAGGTAGTGAGGATATGGGATTTCTGCAGGGATATCGGGGTGGACCGGGTAAACATAGCGACTAATCAGGAAACAAGATAAATGTTATTCAGAGAGAAGGAATTTAACTTCGCGTTATTGATATCGGCTTCATGGCATTTTTTTTTGATGCTCATGGTGGTACCGGTTTTTATCCCGGGAGATATAAAATCAAACAGGACCACTATTTCCTTTCTGGGCGCGATCCTGGAAAAGGTAATTACCGTACCGGAAAAGCGTATAGATTTGGACAGTATCTCTTTTATAGATAAGGTAGAAGACAAAAAGAGAAGAGATCTTAAATTCAGGAAAGATTTTCAGCTTAAAGAGGCCGGTGATGCGAATAAGATCGACACGGAAACAGAAAAGATGGTTATTTCCGCGGAAAAATACGAAGGAGTGAGAGTTCCTGTAAAACCGGAAAACGTAAAGAAACGGGATCGGATAACGTTTAAGGAAGTTTCGCTTGCGGGAGCGGTAAAAGACAGGCTACTCCTGTACAAGCCCGATTTACCTAAACCCTTTGTCCCCTCCGTGTCTTTCAATTCAGCTTACAGAGTCAGCGTAAGGTTCAGCGTAGCCAGAGACGGGTTTGTGAGGAGCCCGGAACCCGTTATTTCCAGCGGTTCATTCGAAGCGGACCAGGCTGCCATAAGATATGTCAGAAAATGGCAGTTTGTCCCGACCTTTGAGCAAAACGAGGATTTTGAAGAAGGAATTATTAGTGTTAATTTTGAGAACTTATGATAAAGATAGAATTCTCATTGGGAATAGCCTTATATATATTTGTAACGGCGGGGTTAATCGTCGTCCTTTGGGCGTTTTTTGAAAAAAAGAAGAAATGGTCCGGTTTTCTGTCGTGGGACAAGAGATTTTTTTGGCAATGCGATACATGTATGTATGTGTATGTGGACAGTAAGCACGCTAATATCTCAAAATGTCCCAGATGCGGCAGTTACAATAAAAAGGAACGGGATTGATTCGTTTACTATATGACGAAGCCTTGTTGCCGAAATGCAGGTCTACTAACAGGATAAATGTATCTGCCTATCGGCAGGCAGGCTCATTGAGAGGAGGGGGTTATGACTGATGAGAAGTTGCCTATAGGGCCGCCTTTGAAAGTGCTGGAATACAGGACAATCAGTAAAGGGTTCGGTTGGTGGTCGGCGGCTGTTCTGGTGGAATCATGGGGTAACAGGAGGCTATGTTTATATTTATGGCAGAAATCCGATAACGGATGGAAGAGGAAACAGAAATACACCATACACAGCCAGGAACGTTGGAAGCTTATATCCGAAGCTATCGAAGAATTGTTAGAAGAGTTGCAGTAAAATTAACCTTAAAAAACCGGATTATGAGAAATACCTTTAATAAAAGAGGGATTGCCCTTTTTATAACTCTCGCTTTGCTTTTCCTGCTGTCCGTAAGCGCTATAGTAGTGCTCCTGATGGCTTACAACTACGCCAATGTTACCCAAAATCAGATGAACAGGTCTAAGGCTATTTTATACGCGGAGTCCGGCATACACTATGCCTATTGGAAAATCAGGATTAACGAAGACGACGCGGGAGACCCTATGACCGACTATTTTCCAGGTACGTGTACTTTAACACCCTCTATGACGCTTCCTACAGGCTGGTCCGTAGAAGTCGATGTTACGGATGACGGTACCGGCAACCCCAAATCTCTCCAGGCCAGAGTGGAATACTAAACCAGCGCACAAGTGAATAAGCGAAAAGTGTACAAGTTTAACCTATTTGGATAGATAATTAAGCGATTCTTTGTTTTTTTCAGATTTTTTTTCATTTCTTATTATTGGGGCAGTATTTTTCCCATAACTAATTGTAAATAAAAAAGTTATGCATTTTTTTGTGCCCATGCTTGCGCGCTTGTGCGCTTGCGCGCTTATTGGCCTGTTTTACGTGGCTTCCTTGACAAAGTAAATTCTTTATGGTATATTTTGCTTTACCTAAATTTAAGTAAATTAATTAGGGGGTGTTATAAATGTCAAGATTAATGGATACGGATGAGCTAGCCAAATATCTTAAGCTTGAGAAGCAGACCATTTATAATTGGCTTCATCAAAAGAAAATTTCAGGCATAAAGGTCGGGCATGTCTGGAGGTTTGATAAAAAGTCAATAGACAAATGGCTGGATTCTCATATGATAGAGGCTAAATCGAAAAATAAATAGTTTCAAGGCAAGGTGTTATGGGAAAAAATATCTTATCTCTTTTAACAGGTCAGAAGGTCACCGGCTTATATGTTAGTCAGGTTACGGTGGATTTAGTGGTGCTAAAAGCCACTTTTCAGGGACCTAAATTATTGAAATTCGCTCAGACTCCCATATATTTAAAGGAAGAGAGCGGCAAAGAAGAGATTATGCCCGAGCAGGCCGAAGGCGTCCAAATGGGTAAATCCATAGCGGATGAGATTCAAAAGTCCAAAAAGAAAACAAGAGACGACTATATCGTGGAAGCCATACAAAGGCTGCTCAAGGAAAACAATATAAAGCCGGGCAATGTGGTAAGTGCCGTTTCCAGTGAAGACTCGATGGTTCGTTATTTTCAGATGCCCAAGATACCGAAGCAGGAGTGGAAATCCGCTATAAATTTCGAGGCCAAGCGTTATATCCCTTTCCGCATGGAGGATGTAGCGTCTGATTTCCAGGTTATACAGAAAAAAGGGACCGATAACACCATGGATGTGGTCTTTACCGCGATTAAGCAGGGGACGATAGAGCGATACGTAAGCATGCTGGAACGAGCCAAATTAAGACCGGTGATATTAGAACCGGCGCCTTTTTCGCTGATAAGGGCTTTTTATGCCGCAGGCCAGATAAACAACAAGGTAAATACCGCCATAGTGAATATAGACTCAAGAGCGGCCAATATAAATATACTCAGGAACGGCGTGCCTTATATTATCAGAGATATTCCGCTTGAGGAGGAAACGACAGAAAGCAAATCGCTCGAGCCCATATTCGAGAAAATACTGGGCGAGATAAAGCTTTCTTTTGACTTTTTCGAAAAACAGTTTCCGTCCGAAAGCATAGATAAGATACTGATATACAGCCACGTTCCGCTTGAGAACTGGCACGAATTGGTGGGGAAAGAGCTTCAGGTGCAGGTGGAAGTGGGTGACCCGCTCAGGGGAATAAAGGCAAAAAAAGACATCGTGCCGCCTAAACTGGCTATATGTTTCGGACTGGCTCTGAGGGGCATATCGGAATCCTTTATAGACGTCAACCTCTACAAAGAAAAACTTCTTACTTATAAGCGTAAGAGCCTGTTCCTGAAAACCGTATTCATAGAGGCTTCCGCCGCGGTTCTGCTGCTTATAATAATTAAGGTATTAACAATGAAATCGATAATACCGCTGTCGGATGAGCTGAATAAGACTTTAATGGAAAGACCCAAGCTGAATATAGGGATAAAAGGGGAAAGCATGGACAGGCTTGAAAGGGTCAAACAGGATATGGAGTCCAGGAAAAACGTCCTCAGGAATATCATTTCCGAACGCACCTTTTTTACTTCTAAGATGATGGATCTGGTGGCCCGGACCCCGAATAATATCTGGCTTACGGGAATAAGTTTTCAGGAAAAAGTCAATAAAAAGAACCCGTTAAAAATTTTCAGGGAACTCACTCTTGAGGGATATTGCGTAATATCCGGAAAGACCAGCGAGACGGACGCTATCAATAATTTCCAGATGAATTTAAAAGAAGGCGGCATAGTTAACGAGGGGATGTCCAAGGCTGATATAATTTCCGTTGAAAAGACCGAAATCAACGGCGAAAAGGTAGCCAGTTTCAAGATAGTTTTCAGCGGACAATAATGATATGAAGAAAAATGCGCCAAAAAAACCCAAAATAAATAATATCACAATAGTAAGTGCCGCGATAGTAACGGTGACGGTTTTAGTGGGAGCGGTTTTTATTTATATGCCGTATAAACAAAAAACCGAGATACTGGTAGACCAGATATTGCGGGAGAGAGACAAGAACGTGCTGGTGGCCAAGATAAAGGCACTCAACGATCATCTTAAAGTCTACAAAAAAAGGATCCCGGAGGGCAGAGGCGTGTCCTGGCTTTTGGCCGAGGTTTCGGACATGGCAGCGAAGGAAAATATAGATATTACCTCGGTGAAGCCCGGCTCTCCGGAAGACAGGGGACTGTATACCAGGTTATACGTGACTATGGACATAGTGTCGAATTACGGTCAGCTGGGCAGGTTTATGGCCAGAATAGAATCGTCGGAAAAATTTATTAGAGTGGAAAGCGTTAAAACAGAAAGAATAGACCTGGGCAGGGATTTTAATCCGGAAGACGCTAAATATAACAGATACGATTTAAAAACGAGCGTTGCTATCAGTACGCTTGTTCTTAAGGATTGATTTATGGCAGAAGAAAACGCGAAAAAACAACAAATGGAATATATTCTGGTAGGTGCTCTTGTCCTGGTGGCCATATTTATCGGCATAAACAGGTTCAGCAAAAAAGAGGATACTGACAATGAGGTGTTTTCCAGAAAGGAATTTAATCAAAAATGGGAAGAGGTGGAAATTCTCAGGCGTGAAACCCCTTATCAAGAAGAGACCGTAAAATACCAGATAGAGGAGCAAAGAACTCCCTTTAAGAGCCCGCTGGAAGACAGGGAGACAATAGAGGTTGCGGAAGAAGACGTTAGTCTGCCGGTTATGTCTTTCCAGGGCATGGTTTGGAACAGTTACAGACCACAGGCTATTATTAACGGGAGCGTCCATGATGTGGGCGATTCTATAGTTATAGAAGGTACCGGACAGAAGGTAAAAATACAGGCTATTACGAAAGACGGTATAACTTTAAGGTATATGGGGAAGGATTTTATAGTAAGACCTAAGAAATAAAGGATAGTAAAATTTACGTCCGCGATAAAGCGGTCCGCCCGAGGCGGAATAATTAAGGAGGATAAAATGAAAAAAATTATCAGATTATTCATGGCGGTTGTTTTCAATACTTTTCTTTGTTCTTCCAGCCCGGCTATCGAGACGGCGGCCTACACCACTTCTTCGCCCGAGGTCGGTGCTACGCCCGGCAATACTGTCTCGATGGATTTTCAGGACGCTGACCTGAAAACCGTCCTTAAAATTTTCTCGCAGCAGTCGGGACTTAATTTTGTGGCGGGCCAGAATGTGGAAAACAGGACTGTCACTATTTATTTTGACGGCGTTACGGTAGAAGACGCGTTGAACCACATAATGAGCGCTAATAATCTTATCTATGAACAGGAACCGGGCAGTAATATTTTCATAGTAAAGGAGTCCGGAAAACCTGTCATAGAACTTATAACAAAGATATACGAATTAAAATACGCTCAGCTTTCGCCTCCTCCTGCAGAGGAAGGAGTATCTTCGGGCGAAGAAGAAGCCGATATCATTTCCATTATAGGCGGCATACTTTCCGAAAACGGTAAGCTCGTCGCGGATAAAAGGTCAAACAGCCTGATTATAATGGATGTGCCAAGCCAGTTTTCCATTATAGAGGATGTCCTTTCCAGGCTTGACGTTCAGACACCCCAAGTCATGATAGAGGCCGAGATATTGGAGACTACTACCACCGTAGCTGACCAATTAGGTATGAACTGGACAGGCTCTTTCGGAGTATACGCAGGCCCCGAACTCAATACAAAATGGCCGTTAAAGGGGGGGTTAATCGACAAGGATCTTATAAGTACCGACGGTACCATGGAATTCAGCGGTACAGGTTTCAGTCTGAGCGCTATCCTCAGTAATTCCGATACCCGGATATTGGCCCGTCCCAGGATACTTACGATGAATAATGAAACAGCGACCATAGAGCTTACCGCGGAGACAGCGGTAGCCAGTGTTACTACCGTAGCTTCGGCCGAGGGAGCGGCGACCGAAGCCGCTAATTCGGCCGAAAGGATAGACACCGGCATAACTTTAGAGGTAACGCCTCAGGTCAATAAAGACGGATATATCACCATGCATATAGAACCTACGGTCATAGTGCCCGTTCTCTCTAAGTTTTTCGCCGGCTCGGGAAACGAAGCTAAATTCGTAGACCCGCAGACCAGAAGCGCCAAGACTACGGTAAGGGTCCGGAACGGCAATACCATAGTGATAGGCGGACTGATATCAAGAGAAGATACCTACGGTTTCGAGAAAGTGCCTTTTCTGGGTGACATGCCTCTTTTGGGCGCGGCGTTCAGATACAGGAGCACGGATGAGGTCGACAAGGAACTGCTTATATTTATCACTCCTCATATAATCGATGATGCGAGAGAACCGTTGAAAGATATATCGGAACGCGAACAGGAGATGCCCGAATCGGTAAAAGAGGAAGAAATAGACAGCCTGCTGGATTTACTCGAGAGATGATTTGATGTAAAATACAATTATGAAAAAATCAAAAGATAAACTGGGACAAATGCTCCTCAAGGAAAACCTTATTACCGAGGAGCAGCTGGAAAAAGCCCTGGAAGTCCAGAAGAGAGAAAGAACCAAGTTGGGTGATATACTGGTAAACCTCGGCCTGGTATCCGAGAAAGACATGGTAATAGCCCTGGCCAAACAGCTATCCATACCGTACGCTTCCTACAGCAAAGGGCTCCTGAAGCCGGTTGACGGCAAAAATTTCGCCAAAATGATTCCGGAGGATTACGCGAGAAGGAACATGCTTCTGCCGATCTCCAAGCATTTAAATTCACTGACGGTAGCCTTCGTGGATCCTCTGGATTTAATCACCATCGACAATCTGAGGCATATGACGGGGTGCGAGATCAATCCTATCATAGCCACGAAGAGTGACCTGCAAAGAGCCATAGACGAATTTTACGGCAAAGAAGATCTTTTAAAAGACGCTATTACGGATTCCTATGATTTGGAGGATTTTCAGATCGATAAAAAAGAGGATGAGGATTTAAGCCTTGATGATTTGATAGCGCGTGCCGAAGAAGCTCCGATAGTCAAACTCGTGGATTTATTATTGATGCAGGCGATAAAAGACAGGGTGAGCGACATACATATAGAGCCTTTTAAGAAGAAGATAAACATAAGGTACAGAATAGACGGTGTTTTATACGAGATCCCCCCGCCGGCCAAGCATCTTATGCCGGCCATAGTTTCCAGGGTTAAGATACTTGCGAATCTAGATATAGCCGAACGACGCCTTCCGCAGGACGGGGCGTTCCTTGTCAGAGTGGAAGGTAAAGGCGTGGATATACGCGTCTCTACCATACCGACCATATACGGGGAGAAGGTGGTAATGAGGATACTGGACAAGTCTACCACGCCTCTGGACCTTTCCCAACTGGGATTCGAGGCGGATGATCTGGAAAAATTCAAAAAAGGAATAAGCAGTCCTCACGGGCTCATACTTGTTACGGGACCCACGGGAAGCGGAAAAACTACCACCCTGTACGCGGCTTTACACCAGATAAAAACACCCCATAAAAATATTTCTACCGTTGAAGACCCCGTAGAGTATAAACTCGAAGGCATTAATCAGGTCCAGATTAAACCGTCCATAGGCCTTACTTTCGCTAACGCCCTCAGGTCTTTTTTAAGGCAAGACCCGGACGTCCTGATGGTAGGTGAAGTCAGGGACCTTGAGACCGCGCAGATATGTATACGGTCTTCCCTTACGGGACACCTGGTGCTCAGCACTCTTCATACCAACGACGCGTCGAGCGCGATATCACGGCTTATAGATATAGGCATAGAGCCTTATCTGATAAGTTCATCCCTGGTTCTGGTGGGTGCGCAGAGGTTGGTACGCAGGTTATGTGCTGAGTGCAAAGAGGCTTATGAGCCCAACGAGAAACTAAAAAAAGATTTTAATATCCGGCAGGATTTGCTCTATAAACCAAAGGGATGCGATTACTGCAGTCATACGGGTTACAGGGGGAGAGTGGCCATTTACGAGATAATATTGATAAACGATGAATTAAGAGATCTTATATCAAGGGGAGCGAATCTGGGCGAGATAAAAGAAGCCTGCGGTAAGATGGGCCAGAAAACACTGGTTGACAGGGGAATAGAAAAAGTGTCCGAAGGTATTACAAGTATGGAAGAAGTCCTGAGCATAGCGGTCATGCCGGGCTCCGGCAGTTAGGGGGGGGGATCCACCAGATGCCTTTTTTCAGGTATATAGCCAGAGATAAACAGGGAAAGATAAAAGAAGAGACAATCGAAGCGGTTTCCAAAGAGGACGTGATAAACCTTATACAGGCAAGGGGTCTTTTTCTGGTCTCTGTCAAAGCCACCGCGCAGGTAAAAAAAAGCAAAAAGGTAAAAAGGCGTTATCATCGCGGAGTGAAGACATTCGACATGATTATGTTCGCCAGAGAGCTTTCCACGCTTTTAAGTTCGGGCGTTACGTTGATAAAGAGCCTGGATATATTGTGTAAACAGATCGAATCGCAGACGTTATTACGCACCGTCGAGCAGATAAAAAAGGACGTGGAAGGCGGGTATACTTTTCAAAACGCGCTCAAGAAACACCGGAAGGTATTTTCTGATTTCTGGGTACATTTGGTCGAAACGGGGGAAGCCAGCGGACATCTGCCCCTCAGCCTGGAGCAGCTTTCGGCCTATCTGGAAGAAAGCGCTAATCTGAGAAAAAAAATCGTGTCGGCCATGGTATATCCCATCATACTGATCATAGTGGCGGTCGCGGCTATAGCGGTTTTTCTGATCAAAATAATACCGATTTTTTCCGAGATATTTAAAGGTTTTAACGTGGAATTACCCTTGATCACGCAGATGGTCATAGCTACCAGCAACATAGCCAGGAGATATTTCTTAATAGTAGTGGGCATAGTCGTAGCCGCGTTTTTTATCTTAAAAAAGTACGTTACCACCGAAATGGGCCGCTGGCAGTTTGACAGCTTAAAACTCAGGGTGCCGGTGCTCGGACAGCTATTAAAAGAAATAGCCACGGAGAGGTTTGCCAGCGGTTTGTCGACCTTGATAAAAAGCGGAGTACCGATTTTGCACGCCCTTGAGATAACCGAAAAAACAATAGGCAATAAGCTTATGGAAAAAGAACTGAGAGAGGTCAAAATCGCCGTAAGAGACGGCAAGGGAATGGCTCAGACTATGCAGGAGTTATCGTTTTTTCCGCCTCTTGTCGTCCAGATGGTGGGTGTCGGAGAGGAGATAGGCGAATTAGGCAAAATGCTGGACAAGATATCGTCGTTCTATAAAGAAAGGGTAAATACATTTATATCAAGGCTTACTACAATGTTCGAACCCGCGGTTTTAGTTTTTATGGGAATCGTGGTAGGGGTTTTGGTGGTGGCTATGTTCATGCCAATTTTCAGCATATCCAGTGCTATTAAGGCATCTGGTTAATATATATTGACTTATACGGTGTATAAGGTATAATTTATAAAAAGGAGGTAGTTTATGAGAAACAAAGGTTTTACGCTTGTCGAAGTTCTTATAGTTGTTATAATCATCGGTATCCTGGCGGCCATAGGAATACCGCAGTTCGCAGCCTCTATAGAAAAAGCCAAAGGCGGTGAGGCTCGTGCGGGCCTGGGCCATATCCAAACCGGAGAGAAAGTCTATTTTGCCGAAAATGAGGTTTATACGACGGATCCTACCTCGCTTGATATAACGTTAAGCGAGAGATATTGGGATTTCACCATAACGACGAACGCGACGGGTACGGAATATACCGCGACAGCCACAAGGTCAGGAGGAACACGCAGCGGCCAGACCATGACTATGGACCAGGACGGAACCGTCTCCGGTTCATGGGAGTACTTATAATAGCTTTGTAAAAGGAGGATTATCGTATGATTGCCAGAAAAGGTTTTACTTTGTTGGAAGTTCTTATAGTTGTTATAATCATCGGTATCCTGGCGGCGATAGCTTTACCGCAGTATGTAAATACTATAGAAAAGGCCAGATCAGCCGAGGCTGTCAGTAATATCGGTGCGTTACGCAGCGCTGTGGACAGATACTGGTATGAGCAGAGCGCTCTCTCGGCGAGTTATAACTCCGCTACCCTGGATAAACTCGATGTCGATAACCCTAACAACGATACAGGCGCTATGTTTACCTATACGCTTACCGATAACAGCACATCTACCACGAAGAATTACACTATAAGGGCCGAAAGAGACGGTAAGAGCACCACTCACTGGGTGCAGTGGACACAAGCGGATAACAATACGGGTAGATTGTATAAAGCCAACGCCCTGGGCGGACCGGAATCATAAAGCTTCTTAATTCGCTATGCCTGGAAGGTTTAACTCATCATTCATAAAGCGTAAATTTGCTTTTACGCTTACGGAGCTGCTCATAGTAGTTATAATTATCGGTGTTCTCGCCACACTGGCTTTGCCGATGCTTGTTAAAACGATAGAGAAAGCCAAAGTCGGCGAAGCCATAAGCAATTTGAATCTGGTCAGGACAGGGCAGAAGATTTATTTTCTTGAGACAGGGGAATTTTCCGATAACCTTACCCGTCTCAACGTGGAAGACCCTAACGACGCAAGCTCAAGATATTTCGATTATACGGTCGAAAGCGCCGACGGCTCTGATTTCACTGCGAGAGCGGCACGACGGGAAAACGCTCCCAGTCCTTACGATACGTACTATTACGATATAAGCAAAGAAGGAACCATCGACTCAAACGGCCCCCTGCTTTAATCCATGCGTATAAATGAACTCCTAAATTTAATGGTCGAAAAAAAAGCGTCCGACCTTCATATTACGGTCGGCCTTCCACCGCAGCTAAGAATTGACGGCAATCTTGTAGTGCTGAACAATCTTCCGGCCTTAACCCAGAAAGATACCAGGGAACTCGCTTTTTCTATATTAACGGACGAACAGAGAAAAAAATTCGAGGAAAAAAAAGAATTCGATAGCTCCATAGGTATAAAAGATCTGGGTCGTTTCAGGATAAACGTGTATAAACAAAGAGGTTCGGTGGGTCTCGTGATGCGTTTAATTCCCTACGAGGTCCCCACTATAGAAGATCTTAATCTGCCGGAGGTAGTGAAGATCTTTTCGGATAAGCCGAGCGGACTGGTTCTGGTAACCGGGGCTACGGGCAGCGGTAAATCCACTACCTTGGCCAGTATGATAGAATATATAAACTCCAAGAGATCTTGCCATAT
>CAZEGO010000025.1:0-13763 GCA_964511955.1 uncultured Planctomycetia bacterium
CTGTCAGGAGGTTTATGTCAGACCAGTTTACTCCTCTTTCCGTAAGGACGGTTAAATCGTCATAATTTATTCCGGACTCACTTAAGATAGTTAAATCATCGAAGTTTATTCCCGCTTCTGTCAGAAGGTTTATGTCAGACCAGTTTATACCTGCCTGCGTTAAAATAGTAATATCGTTAAAGTTTATGCCTGACTGGGTCAGGACGGTAAGATCCGACCAGTTAATTCCCTGTTCACTAAGAATCTGTAAATCTCCCCAATTGACTCCGGATTCACTTAAAACCTTAACACCGTTCCAGTTTAATCCGGCTTCTGTCATTACCTCCAAATCAGACCAGTTTACTCCCGAATTGGATAACTCAGCAAGATTATCCCAATTTATTGTCTCGTCCCAATTAACTCCTGCCCCTGTCATATAAGCTAAATCTGACCAATTCACGTTGGCTTCGGAAAAAATCTTCAAATCAGTCCAATTTATGCCGGCCTGGCCGAAAAGCGACAAGTCGTTCCAGTTAACTCCTCTTTCGGTCAGCACTGAAAAATCGTCGAAATTAATACCTGCCTGCGTTAATATCGTAATATCTCCCCAATTTACGCCCCTTTCGGTCAATATTGAGATATCTTCCCAATTAACGCCCGCTTCGGAAAGAATCCCTACGTCCACCCAGTTCACTCCGGCAGTAGCCAAAGTATACAGGTCGTCCCAATTTACACCGGCTTCGCTCATAATAGAAATATCGACCCAGTTAACAGCGGACATGTTGTCAGTCCACATGGTATCGAGAGTATCGTTTACCCCTGCGAGTCTTCCGAAAAGCGTCGCCTCGGAACTTGTATCCGCCGAGGTGCCTATGGCAGTCAGGACGTCTTCGACTTTATCATAAACCGTTTTTGCCTGTCCCACACCCACGGCCGTCTTTATAGCCTCTATGTCCGACCAGTTAATCGTATCTGTCTGGCTCTGTATGGCGCTGACATCGTCCCAGTTTATTGCCTGTGTATGAGTCTTGATGACCGATATATCAGACCAGTTAATCGATTCTGTATCGGATTTAATCAGATCATACGTGACAAAAGTCGTATAAGCCTTGTCATCTTTATCGTCAATCGTCACTTCAGCGTAATAAGAAATGCTTGTATCGCTGGGAGTCCACGTACCGTAAAAAATTTCATTGGTAAAGTCGGCCGTCATTGCAGGAGTAGCTTCGGATGTTCCGTCAGGTTGGTAGATAGTAACTGTACAACTGTCATCGTCCAGCCCACCGTTATCGCTCATATCGACCACTTCTCCCGTGGCCTCGAGCCATGCCCTGACAGTATAGTTCGTTCCGTTCCATATAACGTCGGATTTAGGTCCCGTGGAAGGCAAAATATCAAAAGCCGAAGAAGTCGCTGAAGTCAAACCCGGAGCACTCGCTATCAGCGTATACATTTCTCCCGCTCTGTTTATTCTTAAATCGGTAAAAGTGACCACTCCGGAAGAAGCTGTACCGGTAACGGTTCCCAAAAGGTCACCGTCGCCGGGATTGTTTCCTATGCTGAGAGTGACCACCGTCGAGTTGTCATTGGTCACTACGTTACCGTTTATATCATGGACCTGTACTACAGGCTGTCTCTGAAAGGTTTCTACATGTGAGGTGGTCGAAGGCGATACCGAAAAATGAAGTTTTGTGGCCGTGCCATATCCTAATGTTGCTCCGCCCGATTGATCCGAAGAATGTCCGTCATACGAACCTCCCGAATACATCCCGGAGTTAATTTCCAGTGAAGAGCTACCGTCATAACCACCGCCGTAATAGTTGGCGGCATATAGCAATGGACTAAAAAGCAGACAAAACAAATGGCCAATTACTATACTAGACAGTATACGCCATACGCATAATTTTTTAGGGCCAGTAAACTGGAACGACATAACCGTCCTAACAAATCAGTTAAAAATACTACTTTTAAACTACGACATAAACCGGTCTATTTCTACTCGGGCGCTGTCCTCACACAACGCCCGCCATATCCCCAATAATTCAACAAACTGTTTGATCTACTCGTATCGGACCGTGCTGCCCATTGTCTGTTAGAAAGCGAAAGCTTCCCATTAGCGGACTCGTACCACCCTCCGCCCCTGAATCCCGAACCGTCAGACCCCGTAACTCCATTCGAGACGTCGGAATCTATACCCGGCCAGTCAGAATTCGTGGCATTTCCGACATCAGTCAATGTGCCGTCACCGTGGCTTCCTATGAAATTCAGTCCTTGCGTGTTACCTACCGTAACACAACGCTCCCATACGTTTCCGCAGAGTTCCATGGCACCGTAATATCCGGCGCCTGATTCTGTACGGTCGGAAGACGAAGTAGCGAATATTCCGCATCTCAAGGGTCCTTTGCCTCCGTCGCCGTTATTAAAAGTGCCGTCATTGTAGCAGCAATTGGCTCCCACGGTAGCTATTGTCTCGGTCCCGTTTTCCGTACCTGAAATTGTACCGGCCGCGACTATCGTGGTATTGCCCCATGCGTATTCGTCATCAACCGGGCTCAAAGGCCCTCTGCATGCTTTCTCGTACTCAAATTCTGTCATAGGTCTTAAACCCGCCCAATCCGCGTAAGCGCATAAATCCATCCAGGAAATAAAATTACATGCTCTGTCATGTTCTCTGCCGTTAACCATAGTGGCATCTCCGGACGAAAGCCACCTGACTGCGTTACGTTTAAAGACAGAATCGCTGTTTTTACCGTTAAAATTTGACGACGTTATATCTCGGGCTATTTTTTGAGTGTCACCAAGAGTATTAAAAAAGTCTATCCATTGGCCGTGCGATATCTCGTATTTCATTACATAGAAGGCGCCGTAACCTTTTGGAAAAGAAGACGAAACCGTAAAAGTGTATCCGGTACTGAATTCACCGCTGTTACCGCCGGATTGATAGTAGTAGGGGCCGTTGCTGTTACCGTTAAAAGTAATGGCATTCTCGGAATTTACAGAGGCAGGTAAATTCACGGCATTGCCTCCTTTGAAACACCCTGTCTGGTCGGCATCGGCATCACCTATCTGGAATGATCCTTCGGAAACATGCACCATTTCCACTCCGAAAACCTTTATCGTGGTATTCGCGCCGTTTGCGTCTGCGTCTCCGACGTCATCGGCCCCATAATCCCATACCAGCTTAATGCTCGACGTTTCCAATGTCCCGCTCCCGTATTCCGAACGCTGAATAAAGCATCCTTTTTTGTCAAACGGCACTATCAGATCTACTGACGTAGCGTTTCCGGCTGAAAAACCATCGGGATTAGTTCCATAGTCTTTTAAAGTGGCATGCTCCCAGCTGGTACCCCTGTCCCTCGAAAACTTGACAAATACCCAAGCTGCGTCATAATTAACGGAATCGCGCCAGGAATTATCCCAGGAAACATCAAATTGTATCTTTATGGTATTTTCAGAATCGTTCTGCCCGACAAGCATGCCGTCGGATAAATCAAGATTGTTCGCGCTTGCTTCAGCGAAAAAGGAGAAAAAAACGAGGACAAAAATTAAAATCAAAGCTTTTCTCATAATTTACGGCGCCGTCCTGGCGCATCTGCCTCCGTAAGAACTGCTGCGGGATGAATCGGAAAGCGACGAATAGGTCCTGTCCGAAACGGCTATCAGCCCTGCTGTTACGGTATTCCAGCTGCCTCCTTTTAACCCACTGCCATCCGAACCGGTAACCCCTCTTTCGGTTATATCGTCGATTCCGGGCCAGTCGGTATTAGTGGCGTTGCCTTCGTAAGAAGAAGCGGAGCTGAGAACGCCGTCTCCGTTCGTTCCGGAAAAAGCCCTTCCGTAAGAATTACCCAGAGTCACGGTTCTCTCCATAGTGTTTCCCGATAACTCCATAACACCGTAAAACCCGGCCCCGGCACCTGCTCTCGAAGTACTTGTGCCGGCGAATATACCGCATCTAAGAGGGCCTTTTCCTCCGCCTCCTCCGATAAACGTGGTATCATCATAACAACAATTCGCGTTTTGATCGGTTATTGTTTCCGTACCGTCTTCGGTGCCTGATATTGTGGTAGCCGGAGAGATCGCGGTATTGCCCCAAGCGTATTCACCTATTACCGGGCTGTTCGTCCCTCTTGCCGTCTTTTCAAACTCTAACTCGGTCATCGGCCTTAGAGCCGCCCAGTCGGCGTAAGCGCACAGATCCATCCAGGATAGATAAGCACATGCCCTGTCACTGTTAGAGGTTGCGGCATCACCGGATACCCATGAAAAAGTGTTCCTGTTGACAACCGAATCGGCGGCCTTTCCGGAAACCGAACTAATGTCCCTATTTGTTTTTTCCGAGTTTGTCAATGTATTGAAAAAATCTACCCACTGATTTTCGCTTATTTCGTATTTCATCGCATAAAACGCTCTGTATCCCGTGGGAAAATTCTGGTTACCGGTAACGCCGCCGTCCCCGTCTACCGATACCGGAGAAGTGTCTATATCATCATTCGCGTTTATGTCGCACGTGATGAGCTTGCTTGAAGCGGATATCTCGACCGCGGTATCGTTATAGCCGTTTCTGTGGAAAGAGTAAGAGGATTCAGAGCTGCCGTTTCCATCGCCGACATAAAAAGAACCTGAAGGAATGTATACCATTTCCACTCCTATAACCTTTATCATGGCCGAAGAACCCAACTCCAGGCCGTCTTCTCCCCAGGCCCACACTATCCTGATATCGTTAACAGAAAGAGAGCCCTGACCTTGGTTTGCCCTCTGCACGAAACAGCCTTTTTTATCGGAAGGAACCAATATTACAACGGATGTGCCGGTGCCTGCGGAAAAACCCGTAGGATTTGTCCCTGCAGTGGCTATAGTAGCGTGACTCCAGCTCGTACCGGAATCAGTGGAATATTTTACGAAAACCCAGGCGGCGTCATAATTTAGCATATTGCGCCAGGAATTATCCCAGGAAACATCAAATTTTACTTTCATTGTCTCGTTATCGGCATCCGGGGACTCGAGCGCTATGTCGGAAATCGACAGGTTATTGGCATACGCCCACCCGGAAAAAGATATACAATACAGCAACAAAAGAAGGCCAGTTTTAAGGTAGGTTGGGATTGGATTTAATTTAGTCAATTTTAAACGCTATACTGTAAATATATATGTTTGTGATAGGTTGTATAGTATGAATATGTCTTACTTATATATTATATATAGTTTCTATATAATAATATAATATTAATATTTATTATTCAAGCAAAAAATTGTTTTTTTAATATTCTTTTAGGGGTGATAATTTAGGTGTGTAACCTGTGACGTTTTGGTCTCCTTCTATAATTTCCGGAGTCAGAAATATGGCTATTTCCGTCTTGGTCTTGCTGTCCGATACATTTCCGAATATTTTTCCCAGAATGGGAATATCCATAATAAAAGGCAAACCGTCTCTTTCCGTCTTGCCCTCGTCTTTGTGAAGTCCGCCTATTATCACGGTAGCACCGTCCTTAACCATGACGGTACTCTCGACCAGCGTGGTATTAATCAGCGGTATTTCGGCTTGCTGAGGAGTAGTAAGCGTACTTGTCTGCGAGGATATCTCCGGCTTTACGGCCATTCTTACATATCCGTCATCGCTTATTGTGGGTTTGACCTTCAGCAATATGCCTACGTCTATAAAATGCACTTCCTCGTTTGTAGTCTGGTCGGCTCCCGTGCCAGTGGTGGTAGTCGTGACGTATGCCAGTTTATCACCTATATGTATCTTGGCTTCCTCTTTATTCACTACAAGTATGCTGGGATTTGCCAGGACCTTGGTGTCCGAGACCTGTTTAAGAGCTTTTATGGTGGTTGTCCATTTATCGGAAGTAATGTCACCCACGGCAATCTGGCCGTACGAGGTTACGGTAGACGATGCGCTGAAAGCACCGGTAAAAGTCAGACCTTCGACGTTAGTAAAAATACTGTTCCAGTCTATGCCATAATCAAACTGAGGATTTAAAACTATTTTTAAAATCTTAACCTTAATCAGGACTTCTTTGGTTTTTTTATCAAGCGCTTTGATTATGGGTTCGACTTCAGAAAACCGCTCTTTCAGTGCAGTCACTATAATCTGATTGCTTCTGTCGTCCGACTGTATGGAACCAACCGATTTAACGTCCAGCCTCTCCCGAAGTTTTTCCTTTACGATGTCCGCTTTAGCGTAGTTGAGATTAAAGATTTTGGTTTCCAGTTTATAATCTATCTTTTTCAGGACACTCTGCATCTCTTTAAGCTTTTCCGCAGTATCTACCATAACTACTGTACCCGTATCCTCGTCTATTACTATTTTTCCTATTTCACTTTTTATATTCTTCAGTGTTTCAAGCGCGTAACTGGGCCTTACATAGGTAAGATGCACTATCCTTACTTTCGTTTTATCCTTGAAAAATTTTCCGTACACCTGAAAATATTCTTCTTCCGGCATGATATACACGATGTTTTCCATCACTCTGTATCCTAAGTTGTTGGAAATACATAAGATATCCAGAGCGTCGATGATTTTTACTTTTTTCAAAACCAGAGTCACGCGTCCGATGACATTCTTACTGATAACCACACTGAAATCTCCTTTCAAGGAAACAAACTTAAACACGTCTATGATATCCATATTCCGCAGGTCCAGATTGATCTCTCTCTGAAATTTAGCCTGAAGATCGGGAGGAATATTTTCTTGCATCGGATAGGACTCTGCACCTAAGAGAAAACAATGGAATATAAAAAATATTATAAAAAAAACGAGAGGTTTTCTCATCTTAATTCCGCGGTTTCCCGACCATCCGTGAATACTACTTTTTCGTTAGTGATATCCTTCACGGTATAACCGAGGATAGATTCTCCTTTTTTTATAAAAAAAGTTGTACCTTTAGTAATATCTTCCAGCATAGCGTAGCTGTCCTCTTTATTGCGCGAAGGTGACAGCCCGACCAGCCGGAGGTTTTTTCTTATTTTTTCCAGGATAGGCTCTTCCTGTCGCCTCTTCGCCTCCGCTTTGGGCGTCTCTTCCTTCTTTGTTACGCTGAACAGATTTCTCTGTCTTAGCTTATCTGCATAAAAAGAGAACGATTCGGAACGGTTCAATTCCAAAGAAAGCGCTCCTGTACCTTTCTCTATCGGTATAAGGTTAGGCAATTGCTTGGCCGCCTTAGAGTCGCGTATTATGCCCAAACTAATGACAAAAAACAGGAAATAAATAAAGACGACCAGCGCATTTCTGGTAAAGTCTATGACGTTTTCGGTATCTTTAAGATCCGACGCTTTTTTTATTTTTTCTTTTAAGGCGCTTAGACTGGGGCGCAAGCCGGAAAGAGATAAAAAATAAGGACGTCTCCTGGCTATCTTGCCGGCTCTTACATTTTTTTTTGACCCGCCTTTCTTTATTTGCGCGGCTTTATCCTCTCCGCCCGAATTTTCTATCAGCTCAAGCAGTTGCTTCTCTGCTGATTGCCCTTTTTCCGCCATAGCATATCCTTTTCTTTTCGGGTTATGGATTTTATAAGCTTACCGTCGACCGTATATTTATTGTTCAGCAATAACTCTTTAAGTGCTTTATGGCACAGCATGGTTATCCGCCGGGGATATCCCTGGGTATAGTCGTGGATTTCCCTTACCGCGTCTTCCGAAAAAAGCGCGGTCTTTCCGTCATAGCCGGCCTGTTTGAGACGGAAACCTATCATTTCTTTTGTTTCTTCGGGGTTAAAAGGCTCGAGATCGAATTTAAAACTGATCCTGTCATAAAAATTCCTTATTTCGGATATTTTAGTAAAAAGCTCCACCTGACCCAGTAGTACTATCTGCATCAATTTAAATTCGTTCGTTTCATAATTCAGCAAAACTCTTAATGCTTCAAGGGAAGCTTCGCTTAATTTTTGAGCCTCGTCTACTATAACTATGGCGATTTTATTTTCTCCCAGGGTTTTTTCCAGCAAAAATTTTTCAAACCTGTCCCGGAGTTCGAATAACGTCAAAGGTTTTCCGTCTTGTTCGGACGGCAGGCTGAAATTATTCATAAGGCAGCTCATAAACTCTTTTTCGTTTTCGAAGGAGGGATTCAGTATCATCTGGAACAAAAATTTGTCCCTCTTACCGAGTTCTTGTATAAGTTTGCGTGACAACGTGGTCTTGCCCGTGCCTATCTCCCCAAGAATGACACTTAATCCTCTTTGAAGATTCAGCTCTATTAACGTATTCACCAGAGCAGTTTCATGTTCTTTCGACATGTAAAGAAATTCCGGATCGGGACTGGTGGAAAAAGGCTCTTTGTCGAATCCCAGTACTTTATAATAATTCATAATCTCTCGCTTTTACCGCTGTGATCGCCGTTAAGTTTTTTTGCTATGAGCTTTAGCGGATATCCCTGATTTTTGAGCTGTCTGATTTTACGAATCTTTTCCTTGATTTGAGATTCCTCGTACATTCTTTTGTTTCCTCTTCTCTCGACGACATCGAAAAGACCCAATATGGTATAAAAGTTCAACGTTTGATAAGTGAGATCGTAACGATTAACTATGTCTTTGGTGGATATAAGATTCATGAATATACTCTATGCTGATTTTACTGTCATGGAATCACTAAGGTTTTGTTATTATATATACTAGTTACTATAAGTAACATAAGTTTAATATTTATTATTCTTTAAATTATTACAAAAAAGTATAGCATGCCTGTGAGGCTTTGTCAAATAAAGCGCACCCCTTCTATACATCGCCGAATTATCACGACTTATTATCGGGTAAGCATCTGTCGAGAAGTATATGCGGTAAGTAAGCTGACTAAATATCCTGACTGAGAGCTTTTAATTCGTTATCCTCGAAAATTTCGTTATTATTAAAATCGTATTGCTGTTCCGCCGGGGTAACGACTCTGGGATTCCTCTGGCGTTTTAATCTGCTATAACGCTCTTGCAGCAAGGATTTTGTCTCGTCGGGCTGTAAATAACCGTCGCGGTTTTCGTCAAACCTTCTCTCGTAACGGCTGGTTACGGACATACTGGTTCTCTTCCACCTTGGCACGTTCACTCTGTCTACTTTTCGCCGGGGAGCGCGTTTTGTGGAAATAGTTGCTTTGCTTCTTCCGGCAGCACCACCGTCTCTTCTTAACAAAGACGAAGACCCGGCGTTATTTCTTTCTTTTATCAGCCCTGCCGTTGCCGTACCTGCTATGAAAGTTAAAATCATTGTAATAACAAAAACTCTTCTAATCATGCTGAATTACCCCCTTTCTTCTTTTTGTCTTTTCTTTTTTCTGAAATTTTATCCAGCGCATCCCCTGCAACGGCCGAAACCATGTAAAGAATGGAATAGGCCGTCACAAAAGAAATACCGTATAAAATCGACGTGGGCGTTCCGTAATGAGTTCTCTCGTCAATCTGCCTTACCAGGTAAAGCAGGTAAATCACGGCCGGTTGTGCCCTGCCGAACCCGAAAGGGATGCGGTCTGAGCTGATTACGGGAACCAGTGAAACAAACAAAAATAATATAATAAAGATCGTTATCTTATTTCTGGACAGTTTGAAAATCCTAAAAGGCTTTTTTTCTGTCATATTTCAGTATATCATATTTTAAATTTACCGCAAGTAAATTATAATTCCTAAAAACCGAGCTTCATTTTTACATATCTGTGCCAGGAATCGGCGAATCGTTCCATCTTAAGCCCGGTACTTTTTCTTAGGGCTTCGGAAATGCCCGAGCCGCTCCCCAGCTCTTCGAGGATATCCTTGAACGCGCCGTAACTGAATTTATCCGCTATAAACGAAGCCAGAAGATAAAATTCCCTGTAATAGAGGTTCGCTTGCCTCACCCCTCCCATCGCATTATAGGAATCCGGTAAATTCTCAAAAGCCACAAAGCTGTTCTCGCTTATAAACTGTGTGAAAAAACTTCTGTCCCTGTGATTAACAAGGCCTTCGGCGTAACACGCAATCCCTTCGTTCAGCCAAACGGGACAATTCCCTCCGGCCAGGTCGCGGATTATGACGTGTGCGTACTCGTGATATATTATCTGGCTGAGAAAATCTTTCGAGTATATCTTTTTCGCCAACGGTATCCTTATTTTACCGTCAAAAACAGCGTGAGACCAGTACGGCTTCGCGCCGGTAGCTCTCTTGTAAAGTTCCTCCGGATACAACACTACGGTTGTTTTGTGTTTTGGGAAATACCCCAAAAAACTCCCGACCCTCGAGTACGCCTGCTCCAGAGTTATTCTTATATTTGCGAGATTCTCGACGTTGGTCTCGCCGGCCGAAACGATTAAAAAATGCGATGATTCGAATTTGGTGAGCTTATCTTCTACCGCAGTTTCCCGTCGGGCCTTATCCAGCAGGGCTTTGAGACCTTTTATCCCCGGATTTATTTTGTATGCTTGTTCCAGGAAATAGATAGCCTTTTCCAGATTATTCTTCTCGTAATAAATGCGCCCCAGGCTTATAAGACTATAGGAATTATCCTCTTTGTAAAAAAGGGCTCTTTCGAAATTATCTACAGCGTTGTAAGGCTCTCCTTTTCGCAGAAAACTGCTGCCCAGGCTATTATAGGCACTTGACAGGTTGTTTTTTACCGCTTCGTTGTCGGTGTCGCTGCTCAGGGCACGCATGAAATATTCTATGGCCTGACGGTATCTGCCGAATTTAAGTGCTTCCACTCCTTTTTCGTTATTAACGTATAAATCTTCAGGGGAAGCGATAATTCCCGATAGATAAAGGGACGTGGTTAAAAAAAAAGATAAAACAAAAAACGATACTACTTTCCCCGCCATATACCCAGATTGTCCCTCCTGGCTTTTTCCTCCAGGGTTTTTAGAATAGAAATATTGCCGTTTCCGATTGTGTTTTCCTGTACCTTGGCGTAGCCCATTCTGACCAGATAGCCGTTCAGAAAAATCTCATAAGCATCCTTAGTTATGCGAAAAACTACTCCGTCCTTAAACTGGCTCCTGTCCAATCGGTAAGATTTGACGAAAACATAAGCATGGGAACGGCCCTGGCTATCTTTTTTTCCGGGGGTCTTATCTATTCTAATGTCTTTGGATATCTCTATTATATTCTCGACCATGGCAGCGGCTTCCGGTTCAAGATGCTCGATTTTCCTAAATTCAAAACCGTACTGCCACCACATAAGCTGCCTTTTCTTTTTGGGGCATTCTATTCCGGCAAGTTTGATTATCTCTCCGTTGTCCAGAACCAGTGTATCGGCGTCTATAACCCTTTTTATATTATTATCATACTGTCTGTCGGGTAAATCCGAGGGTGCCTCTGTCCTATTTGCGCGCGAAACAAGATAAAAGATCAGGATAAAGGCGATGACAAAGCATATAAAAATAAAGACTTTTTTATCGCTCATCTTTCTCTCATTCCGTCGATATGATACTATTTATCAAACACTTCGGATGTATCGATTCTGTCTATATTAAAGGGGTGATCTTCGTTATGCGAAGACAGCGTAGGACTTATGCTTACCGTTTCTTTCAGCTCCAGGTAGAGTATTCTCTCTTCAATCGATTGCCTGCCTTTGTGGTCGGGATTTAACTCCAGGCATTTTTTATAATGCCTCAGGGCGGATATCAGATCCCTGGCGTAAACATCGTATACTACTGCAAGATTATAATGAACATCCGGGTCTTCGGAATACAACTCCAGCGACCTGTTATATTCTCTAATCGCTTTTATGTGTTCGTTTACTTCAACGAAAACGTTACCCAGGTTATAATGCATCTTGGCTGTCTCTCTGAGAAGCTTGTCTTTTCTGTTTTTAGCGAGGATCTCTCCTATTTTCTTTTGCGCGATCCTGAGATCCCTGACCAGCATGTCTATCTGATCCGATGCCTCCTGCTGTGATTTCTTGCGGGCAAGGCGCTCATTCTCAAGCAAACCTCCGAGATCTTCTTTTTCTTTTTTAACCGTCCCTATTTCTTCCTCGTAATTGTCTTCCATCCTGTCCACCGAAGTTTCGAGCCTAGCGTTCAGGCTTGTCAAAAAATTTATCCTGTTATCTTTGTTTGACACTTCCGCTTTCAGCCTTTCTATCTGATTTAGATACGACTTCTCTTTTTCGGACAGTTTCCTGTTTTCTTCTATTATAGTGTCCAGAGTAGCCTTTAAGTTATCTATGATTTTTTTCTGTTCGGGATCCGGTACGACAGCTATATCCTTTACCTCTATTATTTGAGGCGTTGATTTCTCCCGGCCCGTCCGGGCCTCTTCCCCGGAATCCTCGTAAACCTGAAAAAGCGCCATGGCCGTCACGGCAAGCACGGCTAAACCTATAATAATGAATATTAACTTTATTTTCTTCATTTCTCCTCTTGAATGTTATTTTACGTAAATAGGAATTTCAAGTTTTTTGTTTGATAAATTTTTATTTTTTATGAGATTATACGCGTTCACCCTTAGTTTTAACTTATAAATGCCTTTTCGCTCCAGGGCACCCACGTAAAACCAGAGTTTTCCGCTGGTCTCGCCCGGCCATAAATTATAAACTCTGTATTTTTTATCAACCAAACGCAGCACCGACTCCCCGTCGTCGGTATAAACTTCTCCCGATAGAGTAACCTCGGCAAAAGGGTTTATGGCTTCTTCGCCCGTATTAGATATCCTGAAAACTATCTCGAAAGGAACGTTTTGCCTGATATCTTCCTCGGGATAAAAATTCACTATTTCGAGCGACACCTCGGCATAGGATATCCGCGTCAAAAATAAACATAGAAACACAGCGATAAAACCAAAAAAAAGACAAAATCTTCTCATTAAATTAAAATTATAGCATACAAAATCGGCCAATGCAAATAACCTTGCACTAATGTTTTTAACAGTCTCTTTTTAAAAAGGTTTCAGTATAAACGACTTATCCGTTATAGCCTCGCTTATGCCTATATTTGCGGACCAGACAGCGGCCAACAACAGGAACAGCGCGATGGCAACGTCCGCTAAGATAGCCTTTAAGCCACGGCGGACGATTAAATAACTTCTCAGTCTATCCAACCCGAAAGCCGAAAGCACGGCTATGGCGGGATAAGCAGGCAACAGATATCTGTGCTCTCTGCTTATGGGTCGGAACAGCCATAAAAACAGCACAAAGCTTAATATCCATGCCCACAGGAATGCTACTTTTTTGTCTTTTTTAAAAGAGAATAAACAGACCGCGAAATACGGCGAAAGATACGCTAGGCCTACAGTATAAAGTACGGGTATCGCGGGACGGGCGCGCATAGTCTCATAGAACCCGGTTTTATTTTTCTCCATAAGATCCGTTAAATTCACCGCGGTATCGTAGACAGGTGTCCCGTAAACACTGAAGGTCCTGATAAACCAGAATGAAGACAATAAAAACAAACCGATAAAAAGTGAAATCACGTACTTATCCGCTATTTTCCCGTTACAAAGGAAAGCATAAAGCCAAAAAGCCGGAAAAACAACTATCACGTTCTGGCGAGTCAACACTGACAGGCCGAGCAGCAGTCCCGATAGGAAAGAAATCGGCAGGGATTTCTTTCTTAACGCCGTAATAAATAAAAAAGCGGCTAAAGCCAGAAGCGCCGATACCATATCCGCGGGCCATATTCTCTGCGAACACACCATGTCGACAGCGCTGAACGCCACCATATAAGACGCGTAAAGCCCTACCCTTTCCGAAAACATCTTTCTTCCGATAAAAAAGGTCATGGCAATAAGAAGCAGGCTAAAAATCAAAGGTATTATCACAGCATAAAACTGTGACTCAAGATAAACCGAAGGTTTGATTCTCTTCACGTATTTACCTAGACTGAATACC
>CAZEGO010000026.1:0-13685 GCA_964511955.1 uncultured Planctomycetia bacterium
GTGATTGCCATGGATTTCGGTATAAAGTACAGCATAATAGAATGTTTTATCAATGCGGGTTGTGACGTTACGGTGGTACCCGCGGATACAAAGGCCGAAGATATTCTGGCTAAAAATCCAGACGGTGTCTTTTTGTCTAACGGCCCGGGCGATCCGGCGGCCGTAACTTACGCGGTAGACGAGATAAAAAAGATTCTGGGCAGGAAACCCATATTCGGAATCTGTCTGGGCCATCAACTTTTAGGCCTGGCACTGGGGGGCAAGACCTATAAATTGAAATTCGGCCACAGAGGCGCGAATCATCCGGTAAAGGATTTACAGACAGGCAAGATTGATATCACGGCGCAAAACCACGGTTTTTGCGTGGATTTGAATACTTTGAATAAGGACGATGTAGAATTGACTCATATGAATCTGAACGATAATACTTTAGAGGGGTTAAGCCATAAAAAATGCCCTGCTTTTTCGGTACAATACCATCCGGAAGCAGGCCCGGGCCCCCACGACTCAAGATACCTATTCAACAGATTCGTAAAGTTAATGGAGGAGGCGAAGAAGCGATAAGAGGTTTTATACTTTATTCTTGTCCCATGTCTGCCTTACCGGTAGGCAGGTCTCTTATCCCTTGTTGCTAAAATATGCCTAAAAGAACAGATATTCACAAAATACTGATAATAGGAGCGGGACCCATAGTAATAAGCCAGGCGTGCGAATTTGACTACTCCGGCAGCCAGGCGTGCAAGGCATTAAGAGAAGAAGGTTTCAAGGTTATTTTAATAAACTCAAATCCCGCCACTATAATGACTGACCCGGAAATGGCAGATGCCACTTACATAGAGCCCATTACCCCCGAAACCGTGACTAAGATTATCGAAAAAGAGAGACCCGACGCTTTATTGCCCACGCTCGGAGGCCAGACCGGTTTAAATACCGCGATGAAACTGTGTGAAATGGGTGTGCTGAAAAAATATAAGGTTAAAATGATAGGCGCGGACTATGACGTTATAAAAAAAGCCGAGGCCAGAGACGGCTTCAAGAACGCTATGATAAAAATAGGACTGGATTTACCCAGGAGCGAGCTGGCATATAACATGGAACAGGCAAAGGATATCCTGAAAAGAATTGGCCTTCCGGTTATTATAAGGCCGGCTTTTACTCTTGGCGGAACCGGCGGCGGGATAGCGAATACTCTGGAAGAATTCGAAAAAATAGCCGACCTCGGACTTAAAAACAGCATGATAAACGAGATATTGATAGAAGAATCCATAGTCGGATGGAAAGAATACGAACTGGAAGTCATGAGAGATATAAAAGACAATGTTGTCATAGTATGCTCCATAGAAAACTTGGATCCTATGGGAGTACATACCGGAGATTCCATCACGGTAGCTCCCGCCCAGACGCTTACGGACAGAGAGTACCAGAATATGCGAAACGCCGCCATAGCCATCATAAGGGAGATAGGTGTGGAGACAGGCGGATCCAACATACAGTTTGCCGTAGATCCTGAAACAGGGAGAATGATAGTCATAGAGATGAACCCCAGGGTATCCAGGAGCTCAGCCCTGGCAAGTAAGGCCACGGGGTTTCCCATAGCCAAATTCGCCGCAAAACTCGCGGTAGGATATACCTTGGACGAGATACAAAACGACATAACCAAAGAAACGCCGGCGTCTTTCGAGCCAACCATAGATTATTGCGTGGTAAAGATACCCAGGTTCACTTTCGAGAAATTCCCCGAGGCCGAAGATATATTGGGGATTTCCATGAAGTCGGTAGGCGAGACTATGGCAATAGGCAGGACATTTAAAGAAGCACTTCAAAAGGGGTTAAGGGGCCTGGAGGTAGGCCATATAGGGTTAGATAATAAAAAAGATTTCGAAGACATAACGGATGAAAAGATAAAATTAAGACTCAAAGAACCGAACGCCTCAAGAATATTCTATGTAAAATACGCCCTGCAAAAAGGGTATACCATAGATGAAATTTTCGAATTAACAGGCATAGACCCATGGTTCATAGACAACATAAAACAGATAGTAGAATTAGAAAATGAAGTCATAAAAGAGTCCAATAAAAATAAGCCCCCTGTTTCGTGTCTCTTGTCCCATGTCGCTTTAAAAAAAGCAAAACAATTCGGCTTCAGCGACGCTCAGATCGCCCAGTTCACGGGCACGGATGAACTTACGGTAAGAGATTACAGAAAGAAAAACAGCATAGAGGCTGTTTTTAAACTTGTTGATACCTGCGCCGGAGAGTTTGAAGCATATACTCCGTATTATTATTCCACATATGATGCTATGAACGAAGCCAGAACCGACAGAAAATCAGATAAAAAAGGTAAAATCATGATACTCGGAGGTGGGCCCAACAGGATAGGCCAGGGCATAGAATTCGATTATTGCTGTTGTCATGCCTCGTTTGCTTTGAAGGAAATGGGCTATGAGACCATAATGGTAAACTCTAATCCCGAGACGGTATCGACTGATTACGATACGTCGGATAAACTGTATTTCGAGCCGCTGACGTTTGAGGATGTCATGAATATTATAGACAGGGAAAAACCCGACGGAGTAATCGTGCAATTCGGAGGGCAGACGCCTCTAAATCTCGCTAAAAAACTTAAAGAAGCGGGTGCTCCGATAATAGGGACATCGGTTGAGTCTATCGACAGGGCAGAAGACAGAGACAAATTCGGCAAAGTCCTGAATAATCTGGGAATTGTTCAACCGCCGAACGGATTCGCTGCATCTAAAGAAGAAGCTTTTAGTGTGGCAAAAAAGATAGGTTATCCCGTACTGGTGAGGCCTTCATATGTATTGGGCGGAAGAGCAATGAAGATAGTCTATGACGACGACTCTCTTAAGTCATTTATAAAAGAAGCGCAGAAGGCCTCAAACGAGCACCCGATACTTGTAGATAAATTCCTTGAGGATGCTATCGAGGTTGACGTGGATGCGGTGTCTGACGGCGAGATAAGCGTGATAGGCGGGATAATGGAGCATATAGAAGAGGCGGGAGTACATTCCGGTGATTCAGCCTGTGTTTTACCGCCGCACACGTTAGGTGACGATATTATAGACAAAATAAGGAAATACACCCACGCTTTGGCCCGGGAACTTAAAGTAATAGGGCTTTTAAATATACAATTCGCGGTAAAAAAAGACAAAATTTATGTACTCGAAGTCAACCCCAGGGCTTCCAGGACAGTACCATTCGTAAGTAAATCAACGGGCGTTCCTTTGGCCAAGATAGCGGCCAGGATAATGGCCGGTGCTAAATTGAAGGATTTAGGGTTTACGAAAGAAAAAGAAATAAACCATATGTCTGTGAAAGAATCAGTACTTCCTTTCTCGAGGTTTTCGGGAGTGGACATCATATTGGGCCCTGAGATGAAATCCACCGGAGAGGTCATGGGGGTGGATGAGACTTTCGGCATAGCGTTTTATAAATCCCAGATAGCAGCCGGTAATTTCCTACCGGCCAAAGGAACGGTCTTGATAAGCGTAAAAAATGAGGACAAGCGCAATATAGGATTTATCGCGAAAAAACTATGCGATATGGGATTTGAAATCTCTTGTACCAAAGGTACTCATAAAGCCCTTCGCTCGCATGGAATCAAATCCGAGCTGCTGGGTAAAATAGGAGAGGGAGACAGCAGGATACTGGAGTACATAAAAACCGGCAAGATAAACCTTATTATAAACACCCCTTCCGGCCAGGAAGGCCAGTCCGACATGAAATCCATGAGAGGCCTTGCTACCATGCACGGGATCCCGTGCATTACCACTATACAGGGGGCCCAGGCCGCCGTAAACGGCCTGGAAGCCGTAAAAGCGGAAGATTTTAAGGTAAAATCCATACAGGAATATTTAGCTTCGGTCGTATGATAGAGTTAAAATATCCGGAATCCGGCTTTAATTTGACCGGCCTTTATCAATAGCCTTTAATTTTAAATTTACCCATATATTTATTCATATAGACTGTTGACGCTTTTTCCCGCAGGTTGTATCATAGTAGTATATATACGGAAAGGTAAGACATGCGTCGGATTAAGACTAAAATAATAGCCACTCTGGGCCCTTCCAGCAGATCACCCGCGGTGCTGCGCAAGATGTTTGTTTTCGGCATGGACATTGCCAGGTTGAATTTTTCGCACGGCACACATACCGGCCATATAAAAAATATAAAACTCATAAGAAACCTTAACGGGAAAATGAGAAGGTCTATAAAAATAATGCAGGATCTCGAAGGATATAGGATACGGATAGGTCGCCTCGCGAAACCCATTGAGCTCGGGAAAAAATCGGACTATTTCCTTACACGGCATGATATCATAGGAGGGGGCACAGACATACCTTTTGACTATACAGGGCCGCTTAAAAGAATTAAAAAAGGTTCTTTGATTTACGTGGACGACGGCAAGATAGTTTTTAAAGTCAGCGAGGTTAAAAAAAACGGTCTGGCGGTTAAAATGCTGGTACCGGGACTATTGGAACAACACAAGGGCGTTAATATTCCGGGAGTCGATCTGAGGTATGACGCTTTAACGGAAAAGGATCTAAAAGACCTTGATGTGGCTGTGGATTACAAGCTTGATTATATAGCTCAGTCTTTTGTAGCGAAAGCCGATGATATAATACAATTGAGAGACGTGGCGGAAAAACGCGGGCTCCGGTGCGGAATATTCGCCAAGGTGGAAAACAGGAAAGCGGTCTCTAACATAGACGAGATAATAAAAGAATCCGACGGTATCATAGTCGCCAGAGGCGACCTGGGCGTATCCATCAGCCTTAAAAAAGTGCCTCTGGTCCAAAAAGAGATTATAAGAAAATGCGTAAAAAGGAAAAAGCCCGTTGTGGTCGCGACCCAGATGCTGGACAGCATGACGGAACGGAGCATGCCCACCAGGGCAGAAGTAAGCGATGTGGCTAACGCCATATTTGACGGAGCTACGCATCTTCTCCTTTCGGGAGAGACAGCCGTAGGTAAACACCCTCCCAAAGTCATAAAAACAATGAATGAAATCATAAAAACAGTGGAAGAATATGAGGGACGCGTATCGAGGGGACACTCCTCAATATAAAAACTGTAAAAATTGATCATAATGAGTGTCCCCTCGGTACGCGTCCCTCAGTATTATTTCCTTGACTCATGCAGTAAATTATAGATAATTATAATGATGTTTATACCCGCTATGATATACTTCGAGAGAGGCGTTTTGTAGATTCACTACAGGACGCCTTTTTTTCTTTATAATTGCCTAAAAATCAGGCACATACAAAGGAGACATATGCCAAAGATAAAAGACATAAATAAAGTTTTGATTATAGGTTCCGGACCGATAATTATCGGACAAGCTTGCGAATTCGATTATTCCGGAACGCAGGCGTGTAAGGCACTGAGAGCCGCCGGATACGAAATTATATTAGTAAACTCCAATCCAGCTACCATCATGACTGATCCGGGTATGGCGGATATTACTTATATAGAACCGTTAAATTTCGAGCGCTTGTCGGCAATCATCGAGAAAGAAAGACCAGATGCGCTTCTGCCCAACCTGGGCGGACAGACAGGCCTTAACCTGTCGAGTGAACTTTCCAAAAAGGGAGTACTCGATAAATTCAATTGCAGGATTATAGGCGTACAGGCTGACGCCATCGAAAGGGGAGAAGACAGACTTGCTTTTAAAGAAACCATGAGAAAGCTCGATATACCCATGCCTAAGAGTGAACTGGCATATTCGTTGGACGAGGCGAAAAACATTGCCCGTGATCTGGGTTATCCGGTGATAATCCGTCCCGCATATACAATGGGCGGTACGGGAGGCGGAGCCGTATACAATGAGGAAGAGCTCGAAATTGTAGCGGCAAGGGGAATATCGGTAAGCCTTATAGGACAGATACTCGTCGAGGAATCTGTTCTTGGATGGGAAGAACTCGAACTTGAAGTAGTAAGAGACAGAGAATCCAACAAGATTACTGTATGTTTTATAGAAAACATAGACCCTATGGGGGTCCATACCGGGGATTCGTTTTGCTCGGCCCCCATGATCACGGTAGAAAAAGAAATGCAGGAAAAGCTCCAGGAATATTCGTATAAAATAGTCGACGCTATAGAAGTGATAGGGGGCACAAATATACAGTTTGCCCGGAACCCTGAAGACAACAGGGTCGTCGTTATAGAAATTAATCCCAGAACGTCGCGTTCTTCCGCGCTCGCCAGTAAGGCGACGGGGTTTCCCATAGCTCTTGTTTCGGCAAGGCTTGCGGGCGGGGACCTTTTGCGCGATATACCTTACTGGAGAGACGGGACTCTGGATAAATACACTCCGTCGGGAGATTACGTGGTCATAAAGTTCGCGAGATGGGCGTTTGAAAAATTCAAGGGGATTAAAGACCATCTTGGCACTCAGATGAGGGCCGTGGGCGAAGTAATGAGTATCGGCAAATCCTATAAAGAGGCGTTCCAGAAAGCGATAAGGAGTCTTGAGAGAGGGAGGTATGGGCTTGGCTTTGTAAAGAATTTTAACGAGCTTTCTTTGGACGAATTAAAAAAACTTCTGGCGTATCCCACATCCGAGCGTCAGTTTATCATGTATGAAGCGCTTAGAAAAGGCATGGGTGTAGATGAAATGCACGAGAAGACCCATATCCACAGGTATTTTATACAACAGATGAAAGATCTTGTTGAGCTGGAAGAGGAGATTCTTAAATATAAGGGAAAAAAACTTCCCGACGATATTCTTACAAAAGCAAAAGAGGAAGGATTCTCCGATAAATATCTGGGCCGAATATTAGGATGCTCCGAGCAGGAGATAAGGGACAGACGTTCGGATCTTGGTAAAGTCGAGGCATGGCATGCCGTGCCTGTCAGCGGCGCGGAAAATGCGGCTTATTATTATTCGACTTACAGGGCTGAGGATAAGGTCTCCGTATCGCCGAATAAAAAGATAATGATATTAGGCGGAGGCCCGAACAGGATAGGCCAGGGTATAGAATTCGACTATTGTTGCTGTCATACCGCTTTTGCTTTAAGGGACCTGGGGTATGAGAGCATAATGATTAATTGCAACCCCGAAACAGTATCCACGGATTATGATACCTCAAATAAGCTTTACTTTGAGCCTTTGACCGTAGAAGACGTGCTGAGCATTTATCAAAAGGAAAAGCCCGAAGGTGCGATAGTGCAATTCGGAGGCCAGACTCCCCTTAACATTGCCAGGGAACTGGAAGAGGCCGGAGTAAAAATCCTCGGGACATCGGTCGACAGCATAGACCTCAGCGAAGACAGGGAAAGATTCGCTAAGATCATGAAAAAATTGGGTATTCCGCAGCCGGAAAGCGGTATGGCGAGCAATATTGATGAGGCATTCAAAATAGCGTCTAAAATCGGATATCCTCTTGTGGTAAGGCCATCCTATGTTTTGGGAGGAAGAGGTATGGAGATAGTCTATGACGAAGATATGCTTAGAGACTATGTGAGAGCGGCGGTAGCCGATGTCTCGCCGGACAGACCTATCCTTATAGATAAATTTCTGGAAAACGCGGTCGAGGTAGAGGCGGACGCTATTTCGGATGGGGAGGAAGTTTATATACCTTCCATAATGGAACACATAGAAGAAGCAGGCGTGCACTCGGGGGATTCGGCATGCTTTATCCCGCCGAAGACTATACCGAAAAAACACATCGAGACTATATGCGAATATACCCAGAAGATAGCGCAGAAATTAAAAGTGGTGGGACTTATGAATATGCAATACGCCATCGCCGACGATACCGTATATGTACTGGAGGCAAACCCCAGAGCGTCAAGGACGGTACCCCTGGTATCAAAAGTAGCCGGTGTTTCCATGGCGAGGATAGCTACGGAATTGATACTCGGGAAAAGGCTGAAAGACATGAAACTTACCCAAAAAAAATACAAACATTTCGGCGTAAAAGAGGCGGTGTTTCCTTTTTATATGTTTCAGGAAGTGGACCCGGTGCTTGGGCCCGAGATGCGCTCTACCGGAGAAGTGCTGGGACTGGCTGACTCGGCCGGGCTCGCTTATTTTAAAGCTCAGGAAGCCGCGGGAGTTAAGCTCCCGACCGAGGGCAATGTTCTGATCACCGTAGCCGATAAAGATAAGAAGAAGAACATAGCCGAAGCCGCCAGATCTTTTAACGAGATGGGCTTTAAGGTCTTTGGTACTTCAGGGACTAAAAAGTTTCTTGATAATTATAATGTGACTTCAGAGACGATAAAAAAAATGCACGAAGGGCGTCCCAATATAGTAGATGCGATTCACAACAAGGAGATCCATCTTATAATCAATACCCCTGCGGGAAAAAGCGCGGCCGTGGACGATTCTTATATAAGGAAATCGGCTATTAAATACAAGATTCCTTATATAACCACCCCTGCTGCCGCTATGGCGGTGACTAACGGCATAAAATCCTACAGGGAAGACAAAGGCTCGGTTAAATCTCTTCAGGAATACCATAGGGAGATATCCTGACATGCTTAAAAGAGTGGTTACCGGAAAAACAGGTTTTGATAACGAAAAATACCTGGAGGAGCAGACCCGTGAGATTCTCCGAAGGGTAAAAGAGTTCGATAACAAGCTCTATCTGGAGTTCGGCGGTAAGATATGTTTCGATTATCACGCGGCGAGAGTTTTGCCCGGGTACGACCCAAACGTCAAGATGCGACTACTGGAGAAACTTAAAGATCATGCCGAGATAATAATAAGCGTATATTCCAAGGATATAGAGCAGGGTAGAGTCCGCGGGGATTACGGTATAACTTATGATCTCGCTACCCTTAAACTTATAGACGATCTTAAAGCCTGGAATCTTGATGTTTCGTCCGTGGTGTTGACAAGATTTAATAACGAGCCTGCCACCGTAAAATTCAAAAGACGCCTTGAGAGACTGGGGATTAAAGTCTATAAACACGTGAAGATAGACGGTTATCCCCATGAGGTCGAGAAGATAGTAAGCCCCGAGGGTTACGGCAAAAACGAGTACGTCGTAACCAAAAAACCCATAGTGGTCGTCACTGCACCCGGTCCCGGGAGCGGTAAACTGGCCACCTGCCTTTCCCAGTTTTATCATGACCATGTAAAAGGCATAAACTCCGGATATGCTAAATTCGAGACTTTTCCGATTTGGAATCTGCCTTTGAATCACGAAGTCAACACCGCGTACGAGGCTGCTACGGTGGATCTGGCAGATTTCAATCTGATAGATCCTTTTCATCTGGAAAGCTACAAAGAAGAGGCGATTAATTATAACCGTGACGTCGAGGCCTTTCCCATATTGAGAAAAATCATTCACAGGATAAACGGCTCCAGCAAAAGTTATTATAATTCCCCGACGGATATGGGCGTAAACAGGGCGGGCTTCGGTATCGTAGACGACGATGTCGCAAGGACGGCAGCCAGAAACGAGATTATAAGGAGATTTTTCAGGCATAACCTTGAATTTGCGGTAGGAACCGGTACGAAGGAAGAGCTGGAAAGAATACGCGCCATAATGGATAAGGTCAACATAGAGCCGGAAGACAGAAAAGTGGTCTTGCCCGCGAGAAAATCCGCGGAAGAGTGTCGAAAGAAAAAAAAAGGCAATAAAGGTTATTACTGCGGGGCTGCGATAGAGCTTCCCGACGGTACTATTATAACGGGAAAAAACTCTCCTCTTATGCACGCCGCTTCCAGCGCGATTATAAACGCCATAAAACATCTCTCCGATATAGAGGACAGAAAGCATATACTCAGGCCGGAAGTTATGCACGACCTTTCAAAGCTCAAAAAAGACATATTAAGTATGACATCCGAAAGTCTCACCCTTGATGAGATATTAGTGGCGCTTTCCATAGGCGCGCACAGTGACGAGGATACCGGAAAAGCATGCTCCGTGCTTAAAGAGTTACGCGGCTGCGAACTCCACAGTACGCATTTACCTACGCCGGGAGACGAAGCCGGCCTTAGAAGGCTGGGAATAAATTTCACCACGGACGCCATAGCATCCTCAAGCCTATTTTTTAACTATTAACCTTAAACCCTGTCCCACCCCCGGCGTGGGACAGGGTATATATGTTAGCAGGAAAGGAGTTTTTTAATGAGCGGAGTTTTTGGAGCTATAACTGAGAAAGATTGCTCGGAAGACCTTCTATATGGAGTGGATTATCAGTCCCATCTGGGGACCGTATTCGGAGGTATAGCTATCCTGAGCGGTAAAAGGATATATCGTTATATACATAATATCTCACAGAGCCAGTTCAAATCCAAAATATACGAAGATTATAAAAAAATAGAGGGTAAATACGGAATAGGCGTAATAAGCGATTCCGACCCCCAGCCGATGTTCCTTAACACGGCTTTTGGTTCTTTTGCCATATGTATTACCGGACTCATAGAAAACACCAAAGACTTAATCGAGGAATTGCACTCGCGCGGGCATTCATTCGGTGAAACCGAGGAAGGGGCCCCCAACGCGGTGGAAGTGGTGGCCAAACTTATAAGCGAAGGCAATGATTTTGTGAGTGGCATAGAACACGCCTTTGAGAAAATAATGGGCTCGGCCAGCATACTCCTGCTTACAAAAGACGGTATATACGCGGCCAGGGACAGGTTTGGGTACACCCCTTTTGTTATCGGTAAAAGAGACAATGATTATGCCGTTACATCCGAAAGCACCGCTTTTCCGAACACCGGTTTTAAAATAACAAAATTCCTCGTACCGGGCGAAATTGTTTTGCTGAACGTAGACGGGCTTAAACAGGTCAAAGGCCCCCGGAAAACTAACCAGATATGTTCGTTCCTGTGGATATACACGGGTTTCCCCGCTTCGACTTATGAAAATATAAACGTGGAAGTGGTAAGGGAGAGATGCGGCGCTGTCCTGGCCGGTTATGACGGGGATATAGAAATAGACGTTGTTTCCGGAGTGCCGGATTCCGGCACCGCGCACGCCATTGGCTATGCCATGGAGTCCAGAAAACCCTACAGGAGGCCTCTTGTCAAATATACTCCGGGATACGGAAGAAGCTATACGCCTCCGGTGCAGGAAATAAGAGATCACATAGCCAAAATGAAGCTTATACCCATAAAAGACGTTATAAACGGAAACCGTATAGTGGTATGTGAGGATTCAATAGTGCGAGGCACACAGCTTAAAAACTTTACCGTACATAAACTCTGGGAAAACGGCGCGAAAGAAATACACGTAAGGCCGGCATGTCCGCCTCTCATGTACCCCTGCAAATTCTGCCTTTCCACCAGATCCACGGACGAGCTTGCCGCCAGAAGAGCAATCAGGGAGTTAGAAGGCAAAGAAACGGATGACGTTTCCGAGTATATTGATCCTGATAGCGATAAATATAAAAGAATGGTGGATATCATAAAGAAAGATATAAACGTTACGTCTCTCAGATATATGCGTCTCGACGATATGATAAAAGCAATAGGCCTGCCGAGAGAAAACCTCTGCACATATTGTTGGAACGGCAAATGCCTTGCCGGGGGGAACCTGCCTGAATAGAGAATATAAGAGCCGCTGCTTAATATTTTAATCAGTGCATTTTTAAAACCCATCTTTATATTGACTTGGATTTACCTAGGGAGTATTATTGATTTAGCCATGAAAATAGTTGCGGTTTTTTTTATCGCCTGGGTATTTACGTCGGTTTCCGGTGCCTATTGCGACGAAGGAGCAGGGCCTTACAACGATGCCCTGGAGTATATCGAGGCGGAGCAGTATGATTTTGCCATGATGGAATTCAGGTCTGTTGTGAGGAATTTCCCGGAGAGCGAACATGCCAGAAAGGCCGTGTTTGCTTTAGGGGAGTATTTTTACAACCGGAATATTTTGCGGGAGGCGATAAAATATTTTTCGGATTGCGTAAAGAAATATCCCGGTACCGGGGAGCAGATTTTTGCCAGGGCATATCTTTTAAGGATAATAAAAGACATCGAGAATTACAAGGGCGAAAAAAAACATTTATCCGAAAAAATAGAGAACGAGTTTTTTTCGGAACCTCTATTTCTCTTATTTTCCGAATATAAAGAATTAACCTACAAAAGCGCCTTTCATAATGCCTTCACCGTCCATTATTACGTAGATACTATAGAAATCTATAAAAATGGCGACACCTTCATCAAAATCACTCAGTAAATTTATAATTATTTTCATTCTAGCCTGCTTGGTCGCGGTCAGTTTAAATCTGCACCTGATTTTCCGGGAAAAATTTGCAGAGATTAGAGAACTGGCGGAAATTAAATCAGCCGCATTTTTGGGAGTCGATGATATAAGCATAGGGAAGATAACCTATGTGCCTTACGGAGAAATCGTATTACATGACCTGGCCATTTATGAAAGCGGTATATTTTACGGCGGATCGGAAAAGGTTGCCATACGCTTTAAACTCCTGCCCCTGTTGTTAAACAAAAGATTTATCGTTAGCCGGATTATCCTAAGAGAGGCAGCGGCCACAAAACACCTGACCAATCTGAATTTACAGCCGCGTTTCGACGGAGAGAAAACTTACGCGATTGAAGTCGATGATTATTTTTTATGCAGGATAATAGCGGGAAAATTTAATGTGCACGACGAGGAAAGCGGGAAGCATCGCATAGGTTTTGATTTATGGGCAAGGCTGATAGGTGGAGAAGGGATCAGCGCTCGGGGGTCGGTGGATTTTTCCGGACACTGCATGAAAAATTATTTTCTGAATAATATCTTTTTCTTTGATTTCGTGGATAAAATAAAATTCCGGTTTAAGGCATCGTTTTTCGACAACGATATATTCGTCGAAAGGGCTGTTTTTGATTTTAATCAGTTTAAACTTCGCGCTTCCGGAGAAATACAGGATTATGCCGACGCTCCTTTATTGAATCTGAAATTCGCCCTCCAGGACCTTGATATCCACGAAAAAGCATTACTTAAGTCAAAAGTTTTTATCACTACGATAAGAAATTTCTTTGTACAGGTAAGAGGTGCGGTAGCCAAATCCAGATGGCTCGTCAGCATGGATATGCTCAGAGGCAGATTCGCTTTTATACCAAGCGTCATAAGTATCGACAACTTTTATTGTAACCTTGTATTGACGTCGGAAAAACTTGCCATAGAAGAATGCTCCGCTTTTTTGAATAACTTCCCATTAGGTTTAAGCCTTAGCATAAATAAGGAAGAAAATCCAAGGATAGATTTTCGTATAAAATCTCATCCGGGACAGGTGGAGTCTCTCAGGAGGCTAAACCCCGTGGATTTTCTTTTTTCCTTTTCCGGAAGAAAGGTCCGGGATACGGTACGTGGAAACCTGTCTCTGGACGTGAAAAAACAGGATGAGGAATTGCGCGTAAGAAGCATGGATTTTTTATGTTCTTTTGCCGAAGAAACCCGCAGACTGAGCGAAAACAGAAATGTCCTGCCGCTTAAATTAAGAGCGGAAGAGGTTACCTATAACGGCAATATGGGTAACGTACAAGCCGGTGTTGTGTTGGACAAAATATCGTCCGTTATTTATCCTGACAGGGATATAACCAGATTTTACGACCTTAAGATCAAAGGGTATGGCGGCGAATTCGATGTCGAAGGTGCCCTGGGGCTTGCGAAGGCAGTACCTTATTTAAGATTGGATTTTGATTTTGAAGGTTTAGATGTCGCCGGACTTATGACTATTTTCAATCTGGATCAAGATTT
>CAZEGO010000027.1:0-4138 GCA_964511955.1 uncultured Planctomycetia bacterium
GTATAAAGGTCTAAGAGCATATGAAGATTTTAAAAATCCTCCCACAAATGTACGTATTCCCCAGAGATTTTTAGCTCCGGCCCAACCGGTAGTGGTTCCATATAGCAGCTGTGTGGTTTCTGCGCCAAACTGTCTTGTTAAATTAGCCTGCATTCCGGCCCGTGCAATAGTACCTAATGAATGTAAACTCGCGCCTATCACACCTTGAATCAAGCTTCCCCTTATAGTCTCCCAGGAGCCGGCATCCTCTCCCTGAACTAAGGTGCTGTATCCATAGTCCGCAAGACCATATCCCAATGAATATACCAAAAATTTAGTAGCTAAAGCCTTTCCGCCTTCTAACCCTAAAAATTTAATACCGGCTACAACTCCGCTACCAGCGCTAAAACCCGTGCCGATACCACTTATTATAGCCGGCAAACTAACAACAAGTGTTTCCGCAATAAAAGGTAACGCCGGAGCTGTTATAACAGCTATATACATAATATCCATGAACTGCTTAAAGTCCTGGTCGTATTTAACTTCGTCCATGAAGCCTCGTACGTAAGTCTGCTCCACGCCGTTATAATCTTTCATTTCAGTGACTCTGAATTGATTCTTGGCTTCCGTATCGGTGGATAAAGATTTCCACATGGTGAATACTGCATCCGGATAGAATTCCTGCAGCAATCTTTTAGCCTTTCCGCCCGCGAATGAATACGTTACACCCCAATGGCTTTCATTTACCTCGCATCCGAATATCTGTAAAAGCAGGGGTTCCGCATCACGTAGATAATATCCTTTACGCATCATCGCTAAAGACGCTTTCCAGGCTCTTACGTCTTTCAGATAGTCGTCTTTTGTCCTATCTTCTAAATTACTATTCTTTACGATGTTCCACTTCTGATCTATATATTTGGCTATCTCGGCTCCCTGCTTGGCCATTATATTTTCATATACCCTGCCTTTTCTTTCTGCGGTTACTTCTTCGCCTCTTCCGAGCATAAACTCCAATACGCTATCATCGAGATGTATATCACCGTTTTGCCACATATTGGTACCTTCCACTATCTCGAATTCTCCAAATAGTCTCATCTCTCCTTCGACTATCTTTATTACACCTTTGCTGCTTCCCTCGACATCGGGTCCACCCATGCCGCCGGATTTTATCGCTTGCATAGCCAGACCTTTGTCTTCTTCTATAGTCCTCATTTGCCCAAAATAGACATCTCCGTTAAGGTCAAAAATCGCACCTTCTCTTACTTCATAAAGACCGTCGAATTGCGTTTTGTCATCCTTTACTTTTCTCCTTAAGGTCTCTATGTCTCCGTGCTCTACGCCTCTTTCCAGTTTTATTACATATTCAGGCATTGCTTTATATCTTGCGATCTGAGCTTCTATCTTATGATAAGCCCCTAAAAGCCCCATTTCCCCGGAAGCACCCATTAAACCCCTGAATTTTCCTATTCCGTCCACTTCAACATATCCGTTTCCTTTGGATATCTCTTTTGTTAATTTTGTCATTGACTTGCGTATTTCTATTAAAGTGTATTCTTCCGTAATTCCAGTGAATTCTGTAGCTAACTCATTGAAAGATTCTATCAATAGATTTTTTTCCTCTTTGTCTTCTGTAATATTAATCTGCCAGGCCAAGCTTAAAAGACTTAGAGTATCATCCCTGTTATCGTTATCTCTGAAATACCCTATGCTTAAGAAGAAATACTCATCATGGATTTTTTCTATTTTTTCCTCATTAGACTCTATCTGCTCAAGCCTGTTTTCATCCTCTTCCACTATGAGTATACTGCCTGTCTCGTACTCAGAACCTATGCCTACTATTTCTTCAGCCAAAGCAATTATCCCTGGGTTGTCACCCTCGGCACCCTTTTTCATAAGCTTTACCAGTTCTTTTGCTTCTTTTGATAGTTCCTGAGACTGGCCTCGGGCCTGCCCTTTAGGCCTAAAGGTAAGTTTTTTGTCTTCGAAAGCTGTTTCTATCGACGCTTTAATTATACCTTTGCTTTCGTCCGTATAATAACCTGTCTGGCCCTCAAGAGGCTGTACGGTCTCACGATTGAATCTTGCTCCTTCATAAAATACAACCTCCGCTCCTCCCTTAAGTCTTAAGGTAATTGTTTCGCCTTTTTTAACTGTTCCGTTTCTGTCCAGCTTCTTTCTGTTTTCCAGAGTTTCCTTGAAGACAAATGTTATCTTGCCGTTTCTCTCCACTGCTATGACCGCTTTGTTTATGACGCCGTCGCTTTCGCTGGTATAGTAACCCGTCGCTCCTTCGAGAGGCTGCATAGTCTCGACATCAAACTTCTCTCCTGCATAAAATACAAGCTTTGCTCCGTCTGCAAGTTCCAATGTTATGGATTGACCTTTTTTGATAACACCGTTTTCTATTTTGTCTCTGCTGTCATATACAGATTTGGGAGTAAAAACAAGATTTCCGTCTTTCTCCTCGACCACCACGAGCCTTTCCACGTTCTTTTCCTCATCGATATAAACTCCCACCGCTCCGGCTTCGGGCTGTATATTGTCAGGATTTATTCTTTCGTTTTCTTTAAACACTACATACGCTCCGCCTTCAAGCTCTATAATAATTGATTCACCGGGTTTTATCTTTCCGTCCTCTATTTTGTCTCTGTTGTCATAAACTATCTTTGAAGTAAAGACTATCTTGTCATCCTTTTTTTCAAGCACTACGCTTATTTCGACATCTTCGTCTTCGCTGATATACGTGCCTTCGGAACCTTCCACAACCTGCATGGTGGTTATGTCCACCCTGGCATTCTGAAATTCTACGTATATATTTTTCTCCTCGTTTATCGTAATTCTAAAAGTCTCTCCGGGTTTTACGTTGGCAAACCTGTAGTTGGTCGAAGCTGTTGCGTTCTTAAGAACGTTGCCGCAGGCTTCCGAGAAATTATCCAGATCACCGGAGCTATATAAAATCTTTAACGCTTCGAAACTCACATCTCCGCTCTTTACTACCAGAGCTTTGGTGCCCTCACCTATTTCTCCGTCTTCCAGCAATACTAACGTGAAGGCCTTTATCTCACCGGTATCATCTATAATGACATTAGCGAGTAAATCATTGTCTATCTTGACAAACCTTTCCAGATCCAGGGAACCGGGATCCACATCATCCCCCAAAGCCCTGGCAGTAGCGCCTAATACCTTTCCTATGTTTTTCCGTGGATACTCTTCTCCGGTAACTCCTGAATATTCAACAATGGGCAGGAAAGTACCTTCCATCTTATGAACTGTTCCGTCTTCATCTTCCTGAATAATTTCCAGTTTATCTGACTGATTCCATACCTCGGCGCTTACCAATAACCCGGCGGCGGTCATGAACATTTCTTTATAAACCCCGTTATCGAGCACGTAAATTTTATTACTGTCGGCTATCTGCCACTGGCCGGGCTTGCCGTATGCTAATGTATCACCGGAAGCATCCCTTAACTGATACTGTACATCACCTGTGGAATTATCTGTTATTTCCAATATATTGTCCACCCTGCCGCTCAATTCCGAAACATTCAATACCGTATCGGCCATAACAACGGATCTGGAATCAATGTAATCGACTCCTATAATATCGCTGCTTAACTTTACCAGAGATTCTTTACCGGTCTCCGCGGCTTGAGTCAATAACTGAAATTCTTCCTGCGAAGAATCCACCGTATAAGCGCTGTCCTCCGATACCTGAACAAAGATAAAAGCCACTATGTCTGAATTTTCATCCGTTATTATGTGCAGTTTAATATCATCGGATACATCTATCGTGTTCTTTAAGTCAAACTCTCTCCATTCGTCCTTTCTTCCGATATCACCGGCAGCAGTTTTCAGTATCTTTGTCTTCTCGTCTCCGGCAATACCCGGTATAGGAAGAACGAGTTTTCTTTCCTGAACCATCTTCTTGAACTTCACTTTGGGTTTTGTCTGTGCCTTGCTGTCCCCCGCTTTAACTTCGATACCGTCTTTGTCTATATAGGAACCTTTTATAAGTTTTGACTGATCGCCTTTTGTCTCGATTACGGTTCCGGCTATGTACTGTGTACCGCTTTCATCGGTGTAGGCTTTTGTGAACTCCTGTAGGAGTTTTCCGTCTTGTACGCTTATCTTTATGCCTGTAGGTTCTGTGTAGGAGCCT
>CAZEGO010000027.1:4238-12974 GCA_964511955.1 uncultured Planctomycetia bacterium
CCGGCTGCGTATTGAGTGCCTGTTTCGTCGGTGTAGGCTTTTGTGAACTCCTGTAGGAGTTTTCCGTCTTGTACGCTTATCTTTATGCCTGTTGGTTCTGTGTAGGAGCCTTTTACTACTGTTGATTTATCGCCTTTTGTATCTATTACGGTGCCGGCTGTGTAGAGGGTGTTTTGTTCGTCTGTGTAATCCTCGGTGAAGGTCTGTCTCATGGTGCCGTCTTCCAGGACCTCTATCTTTATGCCTGTAGGTTCTGTGTAGGAGCCGGAGACTACCGTGGATTTATCTCCTTTTGTCTCGATCTTTGTTCCGGCTGTATAAGTAGTGCCTTTCTCATCTGTATAGTCTTTTGTGAACTCCTGTATGAGTTTTCCGTCTGCTATACTTACCTTTATGCCTGTATCCTCTGTGTAGGAGCCGGAGACTACCGTGGATTTATCTCCTTTTGTCTCGATTACGGTTCCGGCTGTGTAGAGAGTGTTTTGTTCGTCTTTGTAATCCTTGGTGAAGGTCTGTTTTGTGGTGCCGTCTTCCAAGATTTCTACGTTTACTCCTTTGGTGTCCGTGTAAGAACCTTCTATAATGCGTGATTCGCCGTTTACGGTTTCAATGGTTGTTCCGGCGCTGTATATAGTTCCGTCTTCGTCTGTATATTCTTTTGTGAAGGTCTGTGTAGTGGGTTCCTGGTAGTCTATGCCTAATACCTCGCTGCTTACCCTTATTATGGACTGGTTGTCTTTTGAACTTACGTCTATAAGCGAAGTAAAGCTTTCGTTGGACCGGCCTACCGTATAAGCGCTGTCCTCCGATAACTGTATAAAGGTAAAGGCTATTATGTTTTCATCTTTATCTACTACTATATTTAGCTGTATATCATCTGTTATATTCAGTTGTTTGGATATGTCGAATTCCTGCCATTCGTTTTCCCTGCCTATTTCCTTTGCTGTTTCTTTCAGGATTTTTATTTTGTCGTCTGTTTGCGTGACAGGAAGCATTAAAAATCTTCTGTTTTGCCCGACAACACCGGCATCGGCTAAAAGCATCGGGCTTTTGACGGAAACTGTTTTCGGTGAAGGAGTCTTAATCTCAGGAGCTTTAACTCTGGGTCCTTTTTTCAGGCTCGGAGTCTTAATCTTTACCTGTGTTGCGGAAGGTAACTGTATGCTGTCTTTCTGTTTTTCGGGTACCGCGGTTTCTTCCTCTATGACTTCGGTCGAAGTGATTTCCTCCAAGTTAAGGGAAGGAGTCTTGATCTTTGGAGGTTTAATTTCCGGCCCTTTCACGTTCGGAGTACTGACTTCCACGGGTTTAACGCCTTGAGAGCCGACGGACAAAGTCCTTACGCTCTTGTCGCCCATTGATATGGCTTTTAACTCGTTTCCTACCACACCGTAGGTAATTTTGTTTTCGTCTCCCGGCAGATACCGCTCTGAATATAAGGAGGCTAACAGAGATTCCACCTTGTTTCCGTGAAGATCGACTGCATCGCTCCAATCTAACCTTCCGCTTTCGTCTATCTTAACGCTTACCCGGGTATCCGTTACAATAACAAAATCTTCCCCTCCGCCTATTATAAACTTGCCTGTAACCCTGTCGGCCGTAACATCCTTTTTATTACTATATACATATTCATTCGATATAATCTCGTAGGTGCCGTCTTCGTAGAGTAAAGTATAATTGACCTCTTTAAGTCTGCCTGTTCGGGAATCATGTACATAATTCTGCAGTACTGTCAGAGCACCTTTGGCTGCGGCTTTCGCTTCTTTTAATTTTAATGGTTCCCCTACATCCTCATCCGTAGATTCGCTAATCGTGGAGATTTTCAGACTTTCGACGCTCCGGCCCGCGGTTTCGACAAAATCCTCTCCTCCCCATTTATTAAAGAAATCTCTTACGTTCTGGGAAATATTATCGAACGAAGCGGTAACGCAACCGATATATTCCTGCAAAGTAAATTCTCTGCTTTCTATGGACTGTTTCGCGAGAACCTGAAGGCCCGCATTCGCCATATCAGACCAAGATTTAATTGTGGCTGCCACGGGATTTATCAAGAATTCTTTGGATACGTCTACTATGCCGGGTATGGTTACATATTTAAAGGCAGACATAAGAGATAATTCCTCGACGGCTATAAGAGAATCGTCAACTCCCTCAGTATCTGCCTGCTTATGCATATATTCGTGGGCTACGGCAAAAACATAGGCTGTTTTATCCTTGTCCGTAAACTCATTTACGGGTCTTATATATATATTCTCCGTGTCCCTGTCATAAAAAGCCACCGACATGGCGACCCCCGGATCATCCGCTTCATCTTGTTTGGTTATAAATTTAAATGCGGACACAAAATCAGGATCCGCGAGATTATCATATAATTCCTGTAAATTATTATATAAATTATTCGCTACCGACCCCTCGTTCTCCCATTCGGGTATATACATATCGGCGTTATCCAGGACTTCTTTTATGGATTGCCTTAAGCTTTCTATGGTGCCGGCATCCACATCGGCAGATTCTGCCGCGGGCAGTTCTATTTTTACCACTTCCGACAGTTCCGTGGATTTTTCGCCCGTTATATATTCACTCCCCACCGCCGCGTTTTCCGCGGGCATAACACTGACGCCTACTGTTTCTCCCGCCGGTGTCTCGGCGCTCATAAGATATCTTCTTCCGGAAGACACATCCGAAGCCCTGGCATTCTCTATCTCGTCAAGTTTGGCCGTTATTTTATTGTAGCTATTCTTTAATACAGCTTTATGCTCAATGGCTTTCATGAGGTAGTATCTTATGCTTACGTTGCCTCCCTGGGCCTTGCCTGAGGCTATTAACTTTCCTTCCTGATTATAAGCTTCGTAGAGTATGTGCCCCTTGCCGTCACCGGACGCCCTGACCTCAGCCACATCCGCTTTAAGGGTATCGTCATAGAAAAACAACGAATCAACAACGAACTCGTATCTCTTCGAAGACGCATCAATCCCGACGGATTTCATATCTTCGGTTATAACATCTTCGGCATCGGCGCCTGTCTTCGCGCTGAATAATCTGGTATCGGAATAGCAGGCGTTGAGTTCGGCCGTTTCTATAAAAGCTATGGCTTCTTCGGTAGCGTCTTTCATCTCCGTAAGTTTTTCTTCGGTGGAAGAAGCATTGAACTCCTCTAAAAGAGCTCCTATTTCCTTCATCTTCAGCCTGTAAGCCGAAAGATAAACGAGCACGTCCGAATCAGGTATGGAGTTATATCTCGCTACCCACGCATCTTCATGGGCTTTCTCGTAATTGTCAAGGGCGTAATTAGCTATAGACCTGAATAACTCAAAGTCGGCGAGAAACGTGTTATCGCCTCTTAAATCTATAGCTTTGTCGCACCAGTAGATGACGCTGTCGAGCTGTTCCCTTGCTTTGCTTTCTTTTCCTTCCATGGAGAGTTTTCTCGCGGTATTATAAGAATTGGAGACTACATATAAAAGCTCGCTTACTCTAATTTCTTTTTCGGTAAGGCCTGCGGCGGATCCGGAATTCTCTCCTCTGTTAAGATTTTCCCCTGATGTCGTGGCTAACCGATATCCGTCATCCGTCTTGAAATTCATTGTTATGGACAACCCGGCATTCGGTTTAAAGGGTTCTATGTTGTCCGAGGTCAGATCCATAAGGAATAATTCACCGGTATCAGTTTTTACGAAATTAAACACGTGGCTTAAAAAAGCTCCTCCCGTTACGCCTCTTGTAATAGCAATCCCGGTATCTATGCCGAATGCCTTGCCTATATCATCAAAAAGCCTGGAATACCCGAAGCAGTTGGCTTCTTTGTAAGTCCTGGATACTATCTGATGAGGATTCTGATAAAATTCATTATACTCAAAGTTTCTGTAAACAACGTTTCCGCCTTCTTTAATCAGTAAATATACAAAACTTGCTATATTTTTGGTAAATTGGGTGTCTTTTAAAAGCGTTTCGTTGTCGTTTACGAGATTTATAAATTCCTTAAAAGAAATATCGTTCAGGCTCTTACCGGTTGCTTTCTTTAGTGTGGCGTCAATAGAACTTAAAATTTCACTGTCGCCGAACTGAAGTAAATTATCATACCAGCCTTCGAGGGCCTCCCAGTCTTCGGGCCTTAACTCGTTGGGAGTCCACATATAAGCTATATCCTCAACGAGATTCCCTGCCACGGGGCCGAGAGCGTCCACAAGGGCTTTCTTCATATCTCCGGTCTTTTTAGTATCCAGGATATAATCCCTGAATTTATTCTTAATATTAGTAAGGGATATCTCAAAAACCGTACCGAAATCATACCCTCTCAGGAGTTTTTCGCCGAATCCCGCGACATCTCTTTCTTTTATATCCTTAAATATGGCTCCCCATGCCCTCAGATAGACGGACTGGCTTCCGATGAATTTATCTATATTCCCGGCGGCGCCTTCCGGCGTAAAGAGATTATAAACCTGCAGGAATCCCGCAAGTTCTTCTATGAACGTGGCTTCTTTTACGCCTATGGCGGAAAGGTTTATTTCGTCGGCAGCTTTAGCGAATTTCACGTGACCATAATATTCATGTAATAAGGTAAGCGCGAAACCGAGCTTGTCGTCGCCGGAAGGATCCTGACCCTTTTCGCTTAAAGGTCTTATGTATATTGTTTTTTTGCCGTCCGGGGAAGTTATCGTATAAGAAAGGTCTTTTTCGTGTCCTGTGTCATCTACTATAAAGGAAAGGTTTATCGAGCCGTTGATGATGCCTGAATCAATTGCGACTTCCATCTCATCAAGGGCCTGCAGGAGAGTATCATAACCCTGGGCTTTGACCTTGTTCCTTAGCTCGGCTATGGCGGCTTTTACCTGCGATATTTCGTCGGCGTAGTATCCGGCTCCTGTCCTGAGCTCTCCTTCTTTTACCTCCACGCCCAACACCCTCTGCAGCCCCACCAAAGCGAGCTGAGCGGATAATGCCGTGGCATCTGTATAAGTCTCTCCGTTAAACCTGAAAATAGTAGTCGATGTGCCGTCGTTTTTCATTACGGTAATCTGCCCGGTCATTATATTTTCGGTGGTCAGGGTTTTGGCCCCGTCTTCATGCGAAGCCGAATACCTTTTTATGGAAGTCTGGCCTTCCAGAGGAGCAACTGTTATGGTGTTTCCTTTTTCATCGGTGTATTCTATTTTCGTTATCTTCTTCTCTCCGTCCTCTCCTATAAAATACGTAATATCATATTCGGTTATATTGACCAGCTCCATACGCCCCAGGTCGTCTTTACCTCCGAATACAGAGCCCGGCACCTGTAACGCGTACTGATTATCGGAATCGCTTTTTACTTTTTCCTGAGCAGACTCGGTTCCTCCTTTTACCTTGGCCTTAAGCTCGCCCTCACTGTCGGTCCTGGCCAGCACCTGATCCGAACCCTTCTTGACTATAGCGGCGTTCTTAAGTACATATTCGCCGTCTTCGTTTTTCTCTATAGTTACGTATCCTCCGTTCTCGCCTTTGGCCATGTAGTCTCCCAGGTCCGCTTCTTCTATCTTAGACATGACTATCTCGCCGTTTTTTATCTTCTGGATGACTTCACCGTCTTTATTTTTAATCACGGCGTTGGTAACCTTGCTCTTTTCATCTATGATAGAGGATTCTCCGTCGAGCGACTCTATAACCGTGCCGTCGTCCATCTGTACCTTGGTTATTATGGTGGAGCCTTCTTTTTCTTTCGTATAAATTATTGTTTCAAGGCCGTCGGCCGTTATTATCTTTGTAGCTGTCTCTTCTTTGTCCTCTGTCTCAATGGTGCAGACTATCACAAAACCCTCGTCGCTTGTGTCGGTAAGTATTATTTCCCAGTCTTTCCCCACTTCTTCGAAAGGCTTGGGAATGGATTCACCGTCACCGTCTTTTTTGTCCTCCCAGGTGATAGTCAATGATTCGCTGTCTTTATCATACTTGAAGTTTACGGTGCTCTTTTCTCCGGTCTCGGGATTATAATAGGTAAGGGTAGCCTCATCACTGTCTTTTTCTGTTCCTCTTTCAAGTATTACTATTTCTCCTGTTTCTGTATTCCACAAGCCTTCTTTACCTGTAGATTCACCGTTTTCATCATAGAATTCAAGTTTTTTGAACTTACCATCGTTGGTTATAACCACATACGCGTCTTCTTTTCCCAGGGGACCGTCTTCGCCCGTTAAATCCTTAAGCACGTCGCCAAGATAGTGCCCGTTTACGGAGGTATAATTTTCTCTCATCTCTTCGGTCGGTTTATTCATCAGCTCATCCATATTTTCAAGTTTAACGTCTTCTGTTTCTTTAAAATTAGCTATGTCTATTTTTTTCTTCTCGCCGCTTTCTCTCTGGCTCTTCTTGGCTTCAAATTCATCCATTATTTCTTTCGTTTCCTCAAAGGTTTCCTCAAACTGTTTCACGGCTTCCGATTTGGTATTATCTATCATCTGCTCGAGGTTTTCCGATGAAATTTCGTCCTGTATTTCCTCGTAAGTCTGCTGTTCGATAACGGGTAATCCATATTCCTCATCAGTTATAATGGTTTCCTGAGTTGTCTCGACCTGCTGTGAACTGATAAGGCTGGATTCCTCTTCCTCTAATTCCTTCGAGGCCATCCTGCTTAAAAGGGATTCGTCGGTTATCTCCGCTAAATTCATCGACGGTACCGAAGCACTCGTAGTTTCCTCTTTTATTTCCCTGGAAATATCTGCTGCCTCTTCCATGCTGAGAACCTTGGTCGTAAGTTTTTCCGACTCATCTTCGGACTTCTGCTGTATCTGCCCCGATACTTTATTAAAATCAAAATTCCTGATGTTTACATTATCCGATTCTTTGGTTCTTACGTACTCGCCTTTTATCTCATTCAATTCATATTTTGCCTGCTCGGGAGCTATAGGCATCTGTTTGCTGGCGTAAGACATTGTTACGGTGAAAGATTGGACCTGTTCATCCTTATCTTTATTTATGGAGCTGACTTTCGCTATAGGAGTAACCCTTAAATATCCCCTGCTTAAAGTATCCCCGGTGGCGGTAATATTAAGTTCTTTACCTTCTATACCATAGTTCTCGCAGGATAAAAGCTCAGTTCCGTTATCGAGATCGAATATCGTGACCGTGCTTACTTCGGAACCGCCGGAGTCCTTACCTTTGATTTCAGCCACATAAAACTGTTTATCATTAAGGGCGTCGGTCTTTATCCTGCCTCTGCCTATTAAGGCCGCCAGAAACATGTTTAAATCCGTGGGGCAGCTGGACTTCTTAAGGCTCTTTAGATTACTGTATTCCTCGGAAGTAAAACTGCCTATCTTTTTCTTGCCGGAATCGTAAAGGACATGCGAAACATTGCCCTCGGAGTCTCTGTGTGTTATCATGTGGTCCGCTATATCTACATCCGTATCTTGCACCTCTACGCGTTTAACCCCGGAATCGGCTAAAACCCAGGTTATGCATCTGCCTCCTGTGTCATATTCCAAAGTGTCGCCGGCATTATTAGTAAATGTCCATCCTTTATCCTTGTTATAATCAATGGAAGAGTTCTCTTCCGTAAAACCCTTGCTCGCGGCATCGGCTTTTACATTTAGCTGAATATTTTCCTGGGTAAATATAGCATCCAACACATCAAATATTATGTTTCTGGAAACAGTGACCCATAATTTTTCTTCTCCGGTAGACCGTTCATAACCTTCCTCGGTTTTTTCCATTATCTGATTATCGGCGCTTAATTTCGCGAACTTCATGGAGGCATATGCCCTTATCGAGCTCTCTAAAATATTAAGCTGCCTGCCGCTCGATGTAATCTTGGTCTCAAAGCTGGTAAAAGCCAAAAGTACGACCCACGGAGCGACATTGGTTTCTTCCCCGCGCGCTTTGGCTTTATAAGCTTCGAAAATCTTACTCGAGGCGATCTGCGCGATTATCCTGCGACATACTGTCTGTAACAGAGACGTACTATTTATACTAATATTTTTTAGATTCGACACGAAACCCTGAAAGTCAATGGGATTAAACTTGTTATACCCCTGAACACCGGAGAATGTTTCCTCTTTCGCTCCGTCTCCCATTAAAAACTCTTTGGCGCTGTTTAGGCCTCCTTTTACGCCCTTCCACATATTTTTCACGGTATCGGCAATATTAAGAGCTTTGATCAGACTGGCCAGATCTAAAAGAACACCGGCCGCCAATATGGAAACTGCTACCGCATCTATTTCAAATTCTCCGGTAACAACCCATTTGATTAATGTATAAGCTAACGCTACTGTAAATCCAGTAAAAGTCCCGGGAAGCGCATTTGTAGCTTTATCGATCCCGTCGGCAACATCATCAGCAAAACCTCCGGCCGCGTTTTTAATACCATTGACTATCTCGTTGAGCATTTGGCCTGCTCCCCAGAACAATACGGACATAAAGACATCTTCGAAAGTCATATAGTCGGAGAGAGATTTTTTGCTATTAAAGTCGTCCAGCATCCATCTGGTAAAAGCCCCTGCCGCGACAGCTAAAATAGCCGCCAACGGACCGAGCGGTGCGGCTACGACCCCTACTATTATGGATACTGTAATCACTATTCCGGTTTCCATTATCCTCCAAAAATTCCAGATACCGTCCTGATTATCTTTTGTTACATCTTTTGTCTCTGTCCTTCCATAATCCCCGTAGTGATATTGATATTCGGTTGTCTTGCTGGAGTGGGAACCTATAGAATATCCTCCTAAAGCCGCAAGTCCTATGCCCAATAGAATAAGTCCAAGTATACCGCCGCTT
>CAZEGO010000028.1:0-12888 GCA_964511955.1 uncultured Planctomycetia bacterium
CTTGGCTCCCAGTAAATTCTTGAGTATCCTTTTGCCCACATCGTCGATGTCGCTTATTCTTTCTTTCAGGTACTCGTCGTTCATTTTGGAAAAGACTTTTATGTATTTATCCAGTACTTTTATAAAAATATTCTCTACGCATCTTTTTTCTTTTTTCAGGCCCTCTATTACTTCTTCTATGAGCATCCTGTCTTCCAGGACTAAAAGGTGAGCGTTGAATATTTCGGCGTGATGAGACCCCATCTCGCCGGCGATCCTTTTCTGTATTTCGAGTATCTCCGACCGCGTTTTGATAAGAGCGTCCTCGAAGCGGGCTATTTCCCGCGGGACCTCCGATTCTTTGATTTTTCTGGAGGGTATTATCTGTTTTCGGGTATCGAACAGAAACGCCTTGCCTGTTATAATACCGGGTGACGCAGGGATTCCCCGTAATATCATTGTGAATCCTCCTTGCTTACCAGGCCCTCAAGCTCCTGTAAAGCCTCTTTGGCGTCGGGACCGTCTATTTTAAGGGTTATCAAACTTCCCTTTTCGGCAGCCAGCGTCAGGATACCCATTATGGATTTACCATTCACTTCCTGGTCATCCTTTAACACTATTATCTCGCTTTCGTATTTATTGGCTGTCTGGACGAAAAGAGCTGCCGGTCTCGCGTGAAGGCCCTGCTCGTTTCTGACGGTTAATGTCTTTTTTAATACCATAGTCAAGCCTTATGATTGTTCTTTCCCCTGGCTTTTAACGCCAGGTCCGCTATAATTTTTGAAAGCTTCTTCGAATCGTGTCTTACGTAATCCTGTGTATTGATTATGTCGTCTTCTATCACTTTGTAACCTTTTTCCAATATCCTGTCGGAATCCGCCAGAACCGGGTAAGAGCTCTCCTCTTCATATTTTTTCAGTAAGTCCGACGGTATAGAACCGATATTCACTATGCAATGGCTTACTATGTCGAGTCTCGTATGGGTGACCAGTGTGTTTAAATGGTCAAAAGCCGTATAATTGTCGGTTTCTCCCGTCTGGGTCATTACGTTGCAGACGTATACCCTGGGTGTATTCACGGAAACTATTTTTTCGGCTATACCGGCTACGAGTAAATTGGGAATAACACTCGTAAATAAACTGCCGGGGCCTAGAACTATTATGTCCGCTTCTTCTATGGCCTCGAAAGAATCCCTGCTCGCCTTACAGTTAAGAGGGTCCAAAAACACTCTCTTTATCGGGGAATTTTGCTCGACTATGGTAGTTTCTCCTCTGGTCCTCTGGCCGTTCTGGTGTTCTGCCACCAACTGTACTTTATCGAAAGTCGAAGGTATTACTCTCCCTCTTATAGCCAGGACTTTACTCGACTCTTTTATGGCCTTCTCGAAATCGCCCGTGACTTTGGAAAGCGCCGTAATAAAAAGATTGCCGAAGCTATGTCCTTTCAGCTCGGATTCATTACCGAACCTGAACTGAAAAAGATCGCGCATTAAAGGTTCGGCGTCGGCAAGAGCTACCAGGCAGTTCCTTATGTCACCCGGCGGAAGTATACCGAACTGTTCTCTGAGCCTGCCCGACGAACCCCCGTCATCGGCCACCGTAACAATGGCGGTTATGTTACTTGACAACTCTTTTAGTCCGTGCAAAAGCACGGAAAGACCGGTCCCTCCTCCTATCACCACTATTTTAGGTCCCTTCTCGAGCTGTCTGTGATGATACATAATATTGACCAACTCTTTTTCTCTCTGCGGCAAAAAAACTTTAATGAAGGATTTTACCATCCTTTTTATGCCGTATATGACTACAATACCGCCCAGACTGACAATGGCTATTCCCACTCCTCTGGAGCCGGGAAATTTTTTCAATATCCATATCATGGATCCTATGGCTACCAGAAACACGCCGGCTCCGCAGGTCATAATCCATCTTTTAACTTTCATTCCCGGATACAGCCATTTAAATCTATGCATACATATACCACCAATATTCATAGTATAATCATTCCACGCAGATATGAGTTTTAAGACCTTCTCTCGTCTTCTTCTTTTATGATCTTCAAAAGTGTCTTTTCGTCTCCGGATGCCTTTAGCGAATCTCTGAAATATTTGTCTTTTAAGATTTTCGATATACGCGCGAGAGCTTTAAGATGAGGGCCGGAAGATTCCATGGGCGCGAGAAGCAGAAAAAAGATGTGCGCCGGCTCGCCGTCTAATGAGTCAAAATTTATGCCTTTTTTTGAAATACCGATAGCCGCTACAAGTTCTTTTACGTGTTCTGATTTTCCATGAGGGATGGCTACTCCCTGGCCTATACCGGTAGAACCCAGGGCCTCCCTGTTTAGAAGCACTTTTAGGATATCTCCCCTGGCCTTGGATTTTAACTCTCCGGAGGAAATCAATAAATCCGTAAGTTCTTCTATAACACCTTTTTTGTCCTCTCTTTTTATGTCAGCCGACACGGCTTTATCATTCAAAAAATCCAGAATTTTCATCAACTTCCTCCTTTACAACCATCGTTTTGTAATGTTTATTTTTTAGCCCCGTATCAGTCGCTTTGCTCCGATACGGGGCACCGTACCATAATCATTAAATGCCGCGCACCGAACCTGAGCAAAGCGAATGGTTCGGTGGAGCGGGTGATGGGTCTCGAACCCACGACAACAACGTTGGCAACGTTGTGCTCTACCAACTGAGCTACACCCGCGAATTTAGCTTTTAGCTCTTAACTTTTAGTTCTTAAAAAAACGACTTCTAAATATTTTTTTAGTTTTTACTACTGGCTAAAAACTAAGAGCTATAAGCTAATATGGTGGGCGGAAGAGGATTTGAACCTCCACGGATAAATCCACTAGCTCCTAAGGCTAGCGCGTCTGCCAGTTCCGCCATCCGCCCAAATATCGGCGGTTAAAAAATATCAAATATCTAAAATACCTAATAAGGGGAAACTGCCTTCCCCTTTAAAATCCCGTTTTCAGGTTCTCGCCCAAGCTTTTATGCTTTTTCGCTATGAACTATGGGCTATCGGCTATGCCTGCCCGCCGTGGCGGGAACTAACTGGTACCCCCACCAGGGCTCGAACCTGGGACACCCTGATTAAGAGTCAGGTGCTCTTCCAACTGAGCTATGGGGGCAGTTTCCTTTAAAAACCTGTCTGCCGACAGGCAGATAAAAGAGCTAAAATATTGAAGTTAAATATTAGCACAAAATAAAAAGCAAGTCAATTTGATATTTTAGAGTATAAATAATGGTCACAGGTTCAAATCCTGCCGGGTCTATTTTTTTACCAAGAGTCAAGAACCAAGAGCTAAGAACTATTATGGCGTGCCTGGCAGGATTTTTCTACTACGTCCTCCGGATTGTTGTCCTGCGTAGACTCACCTCGTTCACTTACGTCGGCGGATTGCCGACTCATCCTCGCTGTTCGCTCGGCGTTCACTCGTTTCAAATCCTGCCGGGTCTATTTTTTTACCAAGAGTCAAGAACCAAGAGCTAAGAACTATTATGGCGTGCCTGGCAGGATTTGAACCTGCAACCAATGGGTTCGAAGCCCACTACTCTATCCAATTGAGCTACAGGCACGCGTGTTCGGTGAAACTGTAAAACTTGTTGTCGCCTATTATTATGTGGTCGAGTACGTTTACCTGCAATGCCTCTCCGGCTTTTTTGAGGTTATCCGTAAACGCTATATCTTCCTTGCTCGGTTCGGGGTCGCCTGATGGGTGATTATGCACGGCTATCACGCTTACCGCGAAATTCTGTATGGCCTTAAGCATGATGTCCCTTATCTGGGGCACGGCGTAATCGACACTGCCCTCTTCTATCTCAATGATATCTATTATCTTATTTTTACCGTCTAAAAGCAATATTTTAAACACTTCTTTTTTTATATCGCGCAAACGGGGCATTATAAAAGCGGCCACTTCCTTGGGGGAGCTGACAGATAACGAATCCTTTCTGTCCTCGCACATCATTCTTCTGCCTATCTCAAAAGCCGCTCTAATCTGAGCTATTTTAGTATCACCCACTCCTTTAAATTTCCTGAGCTCTTCTATATCGGTGTGACTCATGTTGCGGAAACTCTTAAAGTAGCTTATTATCTCTCTCCCCATTTCCACGGCGTTGGTCCCCTTCGAGCCGTTCTTAAACAATATGGCGAGAAGTTCGGCATTCGTAAGGGTGTGTTCACCGTATTTAAACAACCTTTCGCGCGGCCTCTCGCTCTCGGGCCAATTCTTTATGGAGCTCTTAGTCATAATAATAAACCGTTCCGCTTATGAACACTCGCTGAAAGCCAGTTGCCCGCAGGCCGCGTTTATATCTTTTCCTTTGGATTCCCTTACGGTAACCTGTCTTTTATTCTTTGCCAGGGTTTGTCTGAATGTTTTCACGGTTTCGGGTGCCGGGGCCGTGTATCTTTTTCCGGGAATCTCGCTATATGGTATAAGATTTACCTTGGCCCTTAGCCTCCCGGCCATTTTCGAAAGCTTTTCAGCGTCTTCGGCAGAGTCATTTACGCCTTCTATTAATACGTATTCCAGCGTTAATTTACGCCCGCCGGCCCGAACATACTCCCCGCAGACCTCCACAAGCTTCTCGAGCGGATACTTCCTGTTCACGGGCAACAGACTGTTTCTAAGCTTATCGTCCGCGGCGTGCAGGGAAACGGACAGGTTTACCTGGCTCCCGAGTTCCCTGAATCTTTTGATACCGGGCACTATGCCGCACGTGGACACGGTAATCCTTCTCGCGCCTATATCCACACCTTCGGGTGAGTTCATTATAGCTACGGCTTTCTTCAGGTTCTCAAAGTTATCCAGCGGCTCCCCCATGCCCATGAACACATAATTGGTTATACTGTCGGGATGTTTCTCGCGAGCGGAAAGTATCTGGCTTAATATCTCCGAAGAGGTAAGGTTTCTTTTGAATCCTTCCTTCCCGCTGGCGCAGAATTTACAGCCGAACTTACACCCCGCTTGAGTCGATATACACAAGGTTCTTCTGTCTTTGGAGGGTATAAATACCGTCTCTACCCTATAATCATCCGAAAGAGAGAATACAAACTTCTCCGTACCGTCATAGGATTTAAGGGACCGGGCTTCTTTCAAAGAGCCGATATAATAATTCGCCCCGAGAAGATCTTTAAGTTCCCGGGGTATGTTTTTCATGTCGTCAAAACTTTTGCTGTTCTTTTTGTACAACCAATCGAATATCTGAGAAGCGCGGTAAGAAGGAACAGAGCTTTTTTTCAGCCCGGATACGAGCTCATCAATAGTCAGATTCTTTATATCTCTCATTTAAATAAAAAAACAACCTCGTCCCACAACGGAGGTGGGACGAGGTTATGAGTTTCTCCTCGTTGCTATTTCCGCCGTCTTTTGTTTTTACCGAAACGCTCCAGCAGTCTTCTTATGTCGCTGTTGGCGGACCGCGCTATCTGCATGCATAGAAATATCAGGACAGAGAGCTGCCAGCAGTCCTCGGGTCCGATTATAAGGCCTGAATGCACATCCTCTTTTCTCTGCAGGTTATCTTTATAATAATTTATGGTCTTGTCCAGATGGCCCTCGTGAACATCCAATGAAGAGACCCGGTTATTATATTTCATAGAGGGAAAACTGACTCCCCTCACCAGAAGAAAATTCATGACCATCTCGTGGCCAAGCTCATATTCTTTTTCGAAATCAAACCCCTCCAGGTAAGGCATGTCAGCGGGCAGTATTATGGTGGGTTTCTTCGCCACGACCTCCCCTTTCCTTACTATGGTATCGCCGGAATTAACCAGAGCCTCGGCCAGAAATATATACGGGATCCTGGTCTCGGAAAAAGTATTCAATTCCCGGGCTCTTCCCCGTACTATCTGAGTGTTTTCCAAGGCCTTTTCCCAGGCGTTATGTATATCCATATCGCTTATAAACCTCCAGGGTTTCTATTTTAAAGAAGTTTGAGACGGTGTCAATGATTATTTGGAAAGAATTAAAACCTTATTCCTACTACCTTGCGGCAAAAATCAATCTCGTCCCCGCTTACGAGCATGGGATCGCCGGGCAAAGAGGGGCTGACGTTCTGCAGCGTTATTTTACCGTCTTCTTTATTTTTGAAATATCTCTTGAAATGCCTTTCGCCTTTTTTGAACTTTACAAAAACTATATCGCCGTTTTTTACGGGCTCGGTTTCCGAAAAAATTATCTCCTGGCCTTTGTACGCGACCGGGGCCAAAGCGTTGGTATCCAGTACCATCCCTTTGCAATCACTGAACGAAATATTTTTATAAGGCGGGTCGAACCGGCGAAAATCGGACCTGCCATACTCATCCCGCGTTCCGATTGAACATACGATCGGTATATTGACGTCTTTTGACTGATAAATCTTCCGGGAATCGAGTATGAAAAGTTCTTCTTCCGAGACTCCGAAGAAGTCGGCGAGTTTCCTGATTTGTCTGGGCCTTGGCATTCTGATGCCGTTTTCCCAGAAAGAAACCGCCTCGGCGGTCACTCCGATCCCGGCCCCCAACTCTTTCTGAAGGAGTTTTTTAGATTTCCTTAACTGTCTTATCTTAGCGCCTATTTCCATAAAAATGGTCAACTTATTGTTTACACTTCTTTTAATAAAATATAACAAAAAGATAAAAAAGTCAAAACATTTTAATATATCATAATGTTATTTTTATTTTGCTTATTAAGCTTTATTTAACCATATATAACATTAACTTAATATATTGCTTGACATAAATAACGATTTGTTTATATAATCTAAATAGTATTCAATTGTCATGTCTATATTCAAGGAGGTTTTAAGTGATGAAAGGGGCTTTCAGGGTAACATCAAATCTGAAACAATGGTGCGCTATAAAAAACTGGAGCCAGGAAAAACTGGCCAAGGAGCTCCAATGCGATAAATCGCTTATATCGCAATGGTTTTCCGGAAAAAGGCACCCCTCCTGGCAGATGCTCGGAAAACTATGCTGGATGACGGGACTGGACGTCAGCGACCTGATAACTTTCGATAAAACCCCGAAAAAGAGGAGCTTGTATGGACAAAAAAGATCTTGTAAGAATAAAAAAAGCGAATAACAGAATCTGGAGTTTATCTTGTCACAGTAAAGGGGGTCGGGCGATGTCTGTTTACCCGTGCGTACACTCACAGGCTATAAGAAAATTGCTTCGCGACAACGACAAAATATGCACCGGTAAATTCCTGGACGAGTTAAACAGGTTGCTTTACAAAAAAATAACGGTATATTGCAGGAGCTTGAACCGTGAGGAAAAAATATTGGATGAGAATAGCGCGCGTATTATATTGGCGAACTATTACGACTTGATAAGATAATAAAAAAGCGTAACACCGATGACCAAAGATAAAACTCCCAGAATTTTATTGTATTTATAAAATTCCACCTCTCTATACACGGGCATCTCAAATCGTTTTAAAAACAGGTGCGTCGAAAACCAGCGATTGAGTTTATTGCTTGTTAACAGTAAATTGGCGGGAAACAGCAAAAATAATATACCTACCGTGATTGACGCGGTACCCAGGGTAAGGCTCCATATAGCATCCTTGCAAAAGGTGCTGTAACAATATATCAGCCTCAAACCCACCAGAACCGAGATAACACCCAGCATCTTATGTTTAGCGTGTATCTTATCGTCTACGGGTCTTAGCAACTCCCATGGCTTGAGTGCCCTGCGCACGGAATACCATTTGTTCAGGTGCTTACTGGTTTGTTTTAGCCTGGAAGGAAACGCCAGAAAAGAAAAACCAGCTAAAAAGAGAAACACGCCATAAACCCCGATTATCTGTTTTATAACCAGAAACTCCATAACCCACCTCTCTTTTGTTTATTTAATACCCAATCTTTCTTTGTTTTTTATGTATCCTTCCCTCCCGAGAACTTTAAGAGCCATGGCGTCCTTGTCCCGGCCGTTTCCGAAATCGTACTCTATAATAGCCACTACCTGCAATATGCTGCTGAACGGATTGGCCAGAAGGCCCGGGTTCTGAGAAGCCATATTATCTATCATATTTACATAATGATGAGGGGATTTTTCGATGGAAACATCCTGCTCCCCGTATTTATCGATAAAATGAGACACGAGAAGCTCTTTAGTGTAAGGATTAGAGATATTCGTCCAAAGCCTGCTGGACGTCTTAAAATTCGAGGCTATGTTTTCTATGTCGATTTTGTCTGACAGCTCTTCTCTCTGTTGAGGTGTAAGAGGCTGATGAACGGTAGTGGTTTTTCTCGCGGCCGCCTGCTGCCTGCGCGCTTTCATGGCCTTTAGGGCCTTGGGATCCGCCACGGCCCATACTTGCGTGGCATAGCCCATGACAAAACTCATCGAAAAAAACAGGCAATAAAAAAATATAAACTTACGCATAATGGATGCTTCTGAGTCTCCTTAGATACATCAGATCCCTGTTTGAAACCATACCGACTACGTTGTCGCCTTTTCTGACGGGTAAATGCCTGAAGGGGATACACTTCATCTGCTCGTGTATAGCTTTTAAGCCCTCGTCCAGATTAACGGTAACGACATCTTTGGTCATAATGTCTCCCGCTCTGGTCTTACCGTACGGCTTTTTCTGCGCGACTACTTTATAAGTAATGTCTCTTTCGGATATTATACCCGCCAGGCGATCGGTTCCCCCGGCCTTAACCACCACTGCCCCTATCTGGTGTTCGGACAATATCCTGGCCACGTCCACCACTGACATGGTGTCTTCGGCCGATATAATACCTTTGGTTATCCTGAAACCGAAGGGTGTATGATATTTCCTTTTTCCTTTTATGACTTTCACTTTTTTCCCGGCGGCCATACGACCCTCCTTTTAATAAGTTTAAAGTTTTTCTATTTTTGAGTACAACTCGTCCTGCACAACGGGCTTCGGTAAACCATCATCTTCATTATATCCTGTTCATCGTCAATAACAAGGATTTTTTTCGCCATACTATCTTCTCCTGTCCCTGATCGGCAAGACAAAATGAAAGGAACTTCCTTTGCCGAATTCCGTATCATCCGATTCCGAATAGCCCCTTTCGAGCTTTGCCCATACGTAATATCTCTTTTTCGACTCGTGCTCCCTGAATCCCATAGATCGAAATTTCTTTTCCATATTCGCGTTGACGGTCGCGTAGTTAACGATATCGATTTCCGCCGGTAACTACTCAAATTCTACGCGGCCGAACCTCTTTTGAAATTCTTCAAGGACCCTCCCGGCGTATCCCTTACCTCTTTCCTCCGAAACGATATACAGACGTGTTATATAAGCAAAACTTTTTTTTCTTTCCTCATACAACGCGTATCCTTTAAGTTTCCTGTCCCCTTGTCCGTATACAACCAGTAAGTTCCCCTTTTCTTCGCTAAGCCCCTCTATCAGCCGCCCGAAAATATCTTTGTCGTCAGATAAAAAACCGTCTTTTTTCAATATCTTTCTTATCATATCCGTATGGCGGGAAGGTATATTAACGAAGGAAACTTTACCGGATTCTCCGCTTTCGCTCTTTCTGTATAAATCTTCAACCCTTCCTAAATATTCACTGTTAAATTTATTCATCCATTGAAATAAGGCTTCCCCATCGGATCCTTTGCATAGTCTCCACATGATTTCATGGTTTTTTGTGTGGCCTGTAATCGGCACGTTGATGTTCATGGATTTTAAGTTTCTTGCTAAAATCGCTCCTTTGGGTTTCATGTCGTAATCCAGTAAAATAAGCGACGGAAGTTTGTTGTCGGGGTCGAGTAGGTATTTTTCCGCACCTGACCCGTTTTTAGCCACTACTACGCTATAACCTTTTTTCTCAAGAGCTTCCCTGTATTCTCCGGCCTCATCCGGGTTATTTTCCACTAATAATACTGTGAATTCACGCTTTTCGGTTATTTCACTTCGTGCTTTGCCGAGTCTTTTCTGCCCTTCGTCTATGGGCACCCTAAGTAACATAGTCGCGCTATTGACGTTTCTCAGGCCGTGCATTTTATCTTCAAGGGAACTCTCCGGTCTCAATACAGGAAGCCACACCGTAAAAGTAGTGCCGGTTTCTGTTTTGTCTGAATCCATTATTCTCTTTCGACTGAGATCATCGTCGAGAAACACAAGCCTCCGCGCCTTCTCGCCCTCGACTTTTGTGTCTACCTGTATCTGTCCGCCTTTCGCCCTGATATACTCAAGCGTCAAGCCAAGGCCAAGCCCTCCTTTACCGTGTTGTTTTGTAGTGAATTTTTTATCGAATATTCTCTCCAATACTTCCGGCAAAATACCTCTGCCTCTGTCGGAAAACTCCAGCCTGACATATCCGTCTTCCCGCAACGCCTTTATGGCAAGGTACGGTATCGGCGAATCAGCGTCACGGGAATTGGCGAAAAAATTATCGATAAGCCCTATGACTATCAGGCCTTCCCTGTCCGCTATCTGATTAAAATATAAATCTTTTTCCTTCGAAGAAAATTTACACGCGTCTTGTCTAAGCCTTTTTACGTAAAAATCCGCTATTTTGACGATATCATTGGAACTCATACAACTAAAAAGCAACTCCACAAAATTGTTCAGAAGCTCCTTTGATGTATCCAGATGCCGTATATTGTCATGCATCTCGGCTTCATCATCGGAAGCAAAATCTCTTATCTGTGACATGCGCTCAAAATTCAGTTTAAAAAAATCCGTAAGAGTCTCGGTTTTCTTTCGGAAAAACTCCAGTTCCTTACGGAGGTCTATCTTATTATCGGATGACAAAAGACCCATCAATCTGTCATACGCTTCTCTCCATGAATCATATTCTTTCTCCAGCCGGCCGTGTATCTCCCTGTCATATATCTTAGCGAGCTCCAGAAATAACGCACCAAAACCGTAAGTAGACGACGATATATTCGTTATGCTGTGCCCCGTCGCTCTGTAAGCCAGGGTTTCGAGATTTACGTCGTTGCCCGTCCGGATATCTCCTTCGTCAAAAATAAATACGTTCGGTTCGTCAAAATAATCAATCTTATTGATCAGGCACAGGCGACCTTCATCCGTGACCATAGCCGTAACCATATCGGCCGGTTTACCCCAGTGTCCGTCGTATAAAAAGAGATTCGGAAGAATACCCCGTAAATTGTTTTTTATGATTTTTTTATGTCGTTCGGTTATTTGCGCGTTGCCGTAGATACCCGCCGATACAGCTTTCGTCGGAACATTATATGCCTCCATTAACACCCTGACAAAATTAAATATTTGGTTATATACGTCTATGCTTATGTCGGCTTTATCTCCCACAGGCAAAAGAGGAAGATGAAACCCGATAAGCATTTTCTTTTTATCGTGGCCCGAGTCCGCGGAGTAAAAATACGCGGCTATACACGGCACGGCTCCGCCGGTGGTGAAGCTCGAGGAATTTATAAGTCGCGATGTGTCGTTGTCGCCGTACGCGATTATGCACTCTTCCCCGCCGAATTTAACTTCGTCTATCTGTTCGTCTTCTATATAAACACTCGCGCGCGGAATACCGTCCATAACAGCAACTGCGGGAGTTATCGCGTAAATAGACGCGGGAAATTTGACTTTTATCACTGATCCGTCGGGATTTAAAGATATGATTTCTTTAATTTTGATTAGAGTTTCTTCCAAAGCAGGCCATAATTTTTGATTTGCAGGAGCTGAGATCTTATCCCTGAACGTGAACCTCTGATTCGCTTCTTCGTTGTTTTTCTGAAATGCGCTGGGAACGCGTAAAGCATAGGCGGAAAGCGGGCTTATAATTAATAGCTTAAATATTAAAGCTATGCTGATAGTTTTGTTTTTTATTATATTGAAACGCATATAAAAGCCCTTTATAAAGCCTGTAATACCCGTAGACAGAAAAAGGCCATGCTCTCCCGTACAACTTTAAGATATTTGTACGAGAAACGTGCCATGACCCTACCATCATAACTTCAATACGAATATATTATACTAAAAAACTACCTACGCGTCAATGACTGAATTATGATTATAATTATGAAACTTTCAAGAATTTATCTTTATCAGATTCGGAAATCAGGCGGCTCATACCGTGCGCCGAAAATCGGTTTTTTCTTTATGTCATCATTACGAAAACAAAACAATATCCACGGGAAAAGCGCGAACGAAAAATTAATACTATAATAAAGGATATGCCCGCTCAATATGTAGCTAAGATGTCTAAGAAAAAACAGGATATAAAAACACGCTCCACGTTGAAAAGACCGATAAATCTCTTTATGAAGATATGATAATATAGCTCTTTTCAATTTTTAATACGGAAATTCAGAAGCCTTTACGAAGAGCGTAGTTAAAATGGTCAAAATATCCGCGCCATGATTTTTCGGATGAGGAAAATTCGTTTTTACCGTAGAAATAATCTATTACGGTCTCGCGAAGTCGGGTGAATTCCTTTATTCGCGGCAATTCATCCGAAGAAGATATGCTTAAATCGATAAGTTCCAGCGCCCTTATAACGGCTCTACGGGAGATATCTGTTTTTTCTTTCTTTTGCCAATTGAGAGCGCGGCTGATTTCACTGCCGATATTCGCCATCTGTTCACATAACGGTTTTTGCGCCCAGGTCTTCATGGTTAAACTCTTATGCTGTTTCTTCATTTTTTATCCATTTATCCACTATCTCCGCGATACGTTCTCTGATTTTCTCATTATCCACTCCCCGGCTCATATTGTCCTGAGAAGGCCGTATATTTATCATGGAATCAAACTCGGTAAAATCCTCTCCGGTCATATCAGGATAAAGGTTTATTCCCCATAAATCTTTCTGCTTGGAGCCGTTCTCCAACAACAAGGCCTCTAAATCCGAATGAAGCTCGGCGTCCAACGCGAGAAGCCCCCTCTCCGCGTCCACCACTCCTTTTACCATATCGCCGAACGTGTCAGAGGCAACTTTTTTAAGCTCTCCCGAGCTTATGGAATTA
>CAZEGO010000029.1:0-12570 GCA_964511955.1 uncultured Planctomycetia bacterium
GCTATTTTTAAAATACTGCGGACCTTCTCGACGCTCATCCTCATCTCGGATGCTATTTCTTCGGCGGAGGGCTCCCTGCCGTTTTCCTGGACTAATATACGCGATACCCTTATAAGCTTATTGATGGTTTCCGTCATATGCACGGGTATCCTTATTGTCCTCGCCTGGTCGGCTATGGAACGCGTGACAGCCTGCCTTATCCACCACGTCGCGTAGGTGGAAAACTTATATCCGCGTTGATATTCGAACTTTTCGACCGCCTTCATAAGGCCGATGTTGCCTTCCTGAATAAGGTCAAGAAAGGAAAGGCCCCTGTTAGTGTATTTTTTGGCTATGCTCACCACGAGTCTTAAATTGGCTTCCACCATGGCCTTCTTGACCCTGTTGAACTTTAGAGCTTTTTTTCTTATAATGGCAAAGTCTTTTTTGATTTCTTCTTGTTTTTTCCCGAATTTAGACTCTATCTCTTTCTTTTTCTTCTCGAAAGCACTGATGCTTCCTCTTATCCTGCGTTTTCGCATACGCTGGATTTCCCTGTCTATGGCATCCGTTTCCGATATGGCTTCCCTTATATTCTTGGCGAAACCCTCTATAACCGAAGTGCAGAAATTAAACTCGAGGCAGGTATCCATGATATTCCTGCCTTTTTTGGAAGCCCTGATTTTACGCACCAGCTTTTCAATTTTTCTCAGAGTATCGCCTTCTTTTTTCTCGGTGGCGGGTAATTCCTTGGCAACTTCCTCTATGTTCACTTCCCTGCTAAGTATACGGTTAGCCAGAAAAAGCACGGGCTCCTTGACATAAGGAGAACTGAGTACGGCTTTTTTATAATCCTCCTCGGCTTTTTCTATTTCCTTGGCCAATCCGATCTCGTCTTCTCTGGAAAGAAGCGGTATCTGGCCCATTTGCCTGAGATACATTTTTACCGGATCCTCTATGCTTCCGTAGGAAGCGGTCTCGTTGCTCTTTTGCCTGGCGGTATCTTTCTGGGCCGCCCTTGAGCCCTTCTGCGGTTCCTTTAATTCCTCCGCGGAGTCCACCACTTTTATGTTCGCCTTGTCGAGCATGGAGAAAACTTTCTCGATCTGCTCCGTGGAAATAATATCCTCCGGGAGAGAATTGTTAATCTCCTCGTACGTCAGGAAGCCTTTTTCTCTGCCTGAATTAACGAGCTTGTCCAGGCATTTGGATTTTTTATCCGTTGTTTTTTTTGTTTTGCGAGCGCGGGTCTTTTTCATGGTTTAGACTCCTCCCTTTATTATCTTGTTAAATTCCTCTAATAGTTTTTTTGTCTCGCTGTCGTGTCCGTTTTTTTGAGCGTCTGACAATCTGTTCTGTATGTCATTCAGTAATTTATCCCTGCAATTCTTTTTTATGACCTTTATGCAGTCAAAAACGTTTTTTTCCTTGTTTTTTATATCGATCTCCTCGTTCGCTATATAAGAAATCACGTGCGGCTCCACTTTGTCCTCGAGAAAATTAATAAGTCTGGTAACGTCGATATAACCTTCCTCCGTATTCAGGTTAAAAAGGGCCTCCACTACGTGACGTATATCCGGATTGGAAAAATCAAAAGGGGTCAGGCTGTCTCTTACCCTGTTGACGACCTCGACGTCTTCCAGCATAAGCTTCGTCAATATCCTCTCGGCCGGAGATATGTTAACTATCTTTTTATCGATCTTCGTCTTGCCCTTTGCCCCCTGCCCTTTGTAGCCGCCCGGCCTGGTTTTTTTCAACTCTTCCCATATAGCTTCCTCTTTCAGGGAAAGTATGTTCGCCAGATTTTTTATATATTCCGATTTTATGACGGCGTTCCTGACTTTGGATATGGTAGAAAGCATCTCCTTTACTATTTCGGCTTTTCCTTCCGGCTCGGTACCGTCTACTCGTTTTGTAACTACGTCAAGCTTGTAACAAAAAAGAGTTTTTGCTTTTTTTATGGACTCGCCGAATCCTCTGGGGCCGAATTTTTTTAAATAACTATCGGGATCGTGTCCGCTGTCCAGAGTGGCCACCTTCACGTTCATCCCTTCCTCCAGAAACAGGTCGAGCCCCCTCAACGTGGCCATTTCACCCGCCTGGTCGGCGTCATAGACCATAACTACGTTATGGGAGTATCTCCTGAGAAGCCTGATCTGATCCACTGTCAATGCCGTACCCAGAGAAGATATTACATTATTGATCCCATACTGGTGACACGTTATAACGTCCAGATACCCCTCGGTGATTATGGAAAAGCCTTTTTCTCTTATTCCGGCTTTTGAAAAGTTCAACCCGTATAAATGCCTGCCTTTTTTATAAGCGGCGCTTTCCGGCGAATTTATATATTTCGGCAGGGCGTCACCCAGGACCCTTGCGCCGAAACCCAGCACCCTTCCCCTGACGTCGAATATAGGAAATATAAGCCTGTCTCTGAAAAGATCGTAAAAAGAACCGTTCCTGCCTTTGCCGGCAAGGCCCGTCTTAAAAATTATATCCTTGGATATGCCCCTCTTTGAGAGGTAGTCGCTTAACGAAGTCCAGTTAGAATCGGCGTATCCCAGTTTAAACTTACCGACAATAGTTTCATCTATGCCCCTTTTCTCGAGATACCTCCTGACAGGTGACAGGCCGGCGGAATTTTTAAGGGCTTCCGCGTAAAAATCCGACGCAATGTCGTTTATCGACAGAGCATTGCTGACGAAAGAATCCTCGTTTTTTCCGGAGCTCCTGCTCTCCGGTATCTTGATGCCCGCCTTAGCAGCCAGAGTTTTAACCGCGTCTACAAAATCTATTTTCTCGTATTCCTTTACGAAATTGAAAACGTTGCCCCCCGAATTACATCCGAAACAATGATATATCTGCTTGTCGGGGCTAACTATAAAAGAAGGCGTCTTCTCATGATGAAAAGGGCAGTTAGCTTTAAAGTTTCGGCCTGCCGGCTTTAAAGGTACATAGCCGGATATAACCTCCACTATATCGCATCTATCCTGTATTTCGTTTAATATGTGATCGGGTATGCGTCCCATAAGTTATTTCCCGGCTCCTCTTCTCCTGCTGAACCTTCTGAATCCGGAACAGACCTTAATCGTGATTTTTCCTTTTTTCTCTACCTCGTCCAGCATGAAATTCAGGCCGAGATTGTCGCTGGCTATATGCCCGGCGATAATCACATTCATATGTTCTTCGCTGGCCTTTTTAAAATGCTCTTCGCTTAAATGCATGCATAGAAGAGTAGACACTCCGGCCTGCGACAACCTGCTGAATATCTTCTTGGACCCTTCGGTCCCTCCCGTCATATCCACAAATACCTTGCCGGCTTTACTGTTCCTCGATCCCCTTATTATTTTGGGGGAAGCGCCGTTCTTCGAAGCCTCACGGTATTCGGGTATATCATCGAGCATAGAGACTATGTCTTCTAATGTATTCGGTTTCTTTTTATCCATCAACGACTGTAAGTAGGTAGCCACACAGTTATCAGCCGGCGTATGGCATGTCATAAAAGGCATTTTAAGAAGCCCGGCCGCGTCTACGGAACGTAGATGATTGGCAGGCATTACCTTTCTCTCGACTTCCTTGATTCTCTCCAACATCAAGGATTCGGCTATGTTTATGGGAACACCCATATTGTTCAATATATCAACCTGCATGTACATAACGTTAAAAAAACCGGCCAGAGCCATTCCCTCGGGATGGTGAGCCATGACCAGGTCTATCTTTTCCCCTTTTTCGGAGAGGCGGTCAGCCAGAATAAGCTCGCCTACTTCCATGTCTATGCCAACCAGCATGGTCTTTACATCCGTCCCGGGGTTTCCGTATAAAATCCTCGTATCGCTGTAGGGATGATTGAGTCTCTCCTTATCGAAATAACCTTTTTCCGGCTCTTTAAGGCTTTCAAACTCTTTCCCGGCTCTAAGAAGCTCATCTTTAACCTTCTTATTGCCCCTGGGATCCATCTTCATTCCATGATTAATTATAGTTTTATATATGTCTGCGAGTTTCATTTATCCTCCGTTTTTATCTTAAGGCTCTGATTAAAGGGGTTTCTATCAGCTCCCAGGGAAAAATTCTGGAGCCTATGTTATAAACTAAAGGTGCCACTTCTTCAACATAGGGTCCGGCCAGCGACCTGTCTCTCGCGCTTATTATTAAATACTCAAAAGGACTGCTGACAAACAAACCGTACAAAAGACTCGCCAGCAATACGCCTCTTCCGAAAGCAGCCGCTGTACCGACAATTCTGTTACCTAAAGAAATATTGCTGTCCCCTGATAAAATTTTCAATCCTGAGACTAATAGCTTAAATATTAACAGGATGAGTAAAAATATTAATGAAAACGCGATAATATCCGACATTGCGCCGGTAAACCCGGTATGCTTGCTGATAAAATGGCTTACTATAGCGTAGCTGGCAAATGATAAAATGTAAGCGCTTACAATACTGACCAACTTAAATAATTCAAGCAATAAACCGTTTTTGAAACCTATGTAACTTGTTCTAATTAAAATAGTTACAAAAAGAATATCGACCCAATTGAATCTCATTAGAGGCATATATTAAAACGGGGAATTAATTCAAATATGACAAAAGTATACCATATGCTTCATTATTTGTCAAGGTAAGGCGGCATTTTATCAAATTGCCCATAAATGAGTCAGAACCGTTCAATAATACCTTAATATATGTATCGGTATAGCCCTGCAACAGGCCGTCGGGCGTCTTTTTATGCTCTATCAGGACATTTACCTCTGTGCCCACGCAAGACATAACAAAATCATCGTACCGGGCTTCTCCTAATTTAATCACGTCCTTTTCTCTCTTTTCCTTTATTTCAGGATTCACTTCATCTTTTAGTCTATAAGCTGCCGTACCTATCCTTTTAGAATAAGGAAAAACGTGTATTCGGAGAGGTTTGACTTTTTTTAAAAAATCAACGGTATTTTTAAACATCGCTTCGGTCTCCCCCGGAAAACCCACCATTATATCGGTAGTTATGGACGCTCCCGGTACCGTGTTTTTTATATCCCGCACTGTTTTTAAATAATCCCCGCGGGTATAAGGTCTTTTCATCATCCTCAATATATCATCATCGCCGCTTTGAAAAGGTAAGTGAAGATGCCTGCATAATTTATCCTGATTTTTAAACTGGCTCAGCAAAGAATCCGTAACGTCTTTTGGTTCTATGGAACTAAGTCTTAAGCGCCATTTACCTTTTATCCTGCATAGATCAGACACCAGGGAAGATAAATCCGTCTCTCCCGATATATCCTTGCCGTATGAGCCCAGGCAAATACCTGTCAACACTATCTCTTTCACCCCGGCCTCTGTTAGATTCCCGCATTCTTCAATCACGTCCCCCGGGATTCTACTCCGCGACTTACCCCTCACTATCCTTACCTTACAGTAAGAGCAACTATTATCGCAGCCGTCCTGAACTTTGACAAAAGCCCGGGTATGCCCTGCCAGCCCATGCACTCCCTTGCGTTCTCTCCGTTCATGTGTATCCTTAAAAGTAGTGTTTTTTAATAATTCGGGTATACTGTATTTGTCCTTATTCTTTATCAGATAATTTACTCCCCCGACACGCGTCAAATCGAAATCCTCAGCCTCGACAAGGCAACCGGTCATTATGACAATCTTATCCCCGGCCTTGACAGCGCCGCGCACAGCCCTGACAGACTTAGCATCTCCTGTCGCGGTAACGGTACAACTGTTTATCACACATATATTCGCATCGACCATTCTGTCGACCTCGACATACCCCGCCCCCAACAGACTCTCCCTCACAACCTGGGACTCATACTGATTAACCTTACACCCAAAAGTCTTAATATAAAAACTATTTCCGCCCATCAGCAACTCTATCTTGGGGACGTGTACCAAAGGGACACACCTGAGCTTAAAAACCATCGAATACTTATCGATTGTGTATTCTATTTTAAGCTCAGGTGTGTCCCTTTGGTACACGTCCCCTATTGTGTTTTTGAGAATAGGTGGTCCAGGAAGTTTTTTACTCCTCTGAACCTGGCCTGTATGTCTTCGAGTGACTTCGGCCTTGCTATCTGGGACAATATGTATCCCGGACGCAGATAGAAGCCGTAGAGAGCTTTGTCTATTTCTTTGTTTATCCTCCCGCAGCTTAATCCCGGATATTGCACTATGGCCTTCTGCTCTCCCTTCTCGTCCACCCAGTCTTTCCAGTCACCGGGAACAAGATACCCTTTTTCTTTCACCCATTCAAAAAACTCTGTCCCCGGATAAGCGCAAAGCCCGCTGAACTGCGCCGTATCGATGGGAAGCCTTTTCGCGAACGAAACTGTCTTTCTTATAGATTCCGTCGTCTCCCCCGGCGCACCGAACACAAAACAGCCGTGAACGGAAATCCCGGCTTTTCTCGCCGATATCGCAAACTCCATCATTTTATCCGGCGATGTACCTTTCTTCAGTCTGTTCAATATCTCCTGATCGCCTGACTCAAACCCCACGCACATCATCCTGCAGCCTGACCTTTTCATTAATCGTAAAAGAGAAAGATCCGTTAATTCGGGCCGGGCATTGCATGACCATGAGATTTTAATATTCCTCTCCGACATGCCCCGACAAATCGCTTCCAGCCGCTCTCTGTATTTAAGCAACGTGAAAGTGTCATCTTCAAACATTATTTCCTTCAGTTCCGGAAATAACCCCAAATCGTATTCTATCTCGTCCAATACATTATCCACGCTTCTTGGCCGGTACGAACGGCCGTACATAACCTGCGGAAAGAGACAGAATACGCATCTTCCCTCGCACCCTCTGCCGCTTATCAAAGTAAGAAAAGGATTCCTTTTGGCAGGCGCGTAATAATCGTTTATATCGATGTGCTTCCAAGCCGGGAAAGGCAGCTCTTCGGGGTTTGAGATAAATGGCCTGTCGTCATTATGTACGACTCGTTCTTTTTCCCGGAACGAAGCTCCTTTAAGTCCTTTTATCTCGCCGGTATCCGCGAATTCTCTAAGGGTGTAATCGTATTCCCTTCTGAAAACGGCATCCAGGGATCCCCCGCCCCTGATCAGGGTGTCCTCCGGTTGAGCGCTTACGTGAGGGCCTATAGCTATGGTAACGAGCCTGCCGGAGCTGTTTTCCTTTGATAGCCTGGCGTAGCCCAAATCAGACTCCAGCGAGGGAGTGGTCATGTTTATAACAACGCCTTCCGGGTTGAACTCCCTTATTATGGAGGTTGTTTCCCCGGCTGAGATGCCGCGTGCAGCACCGTCGACCAGCTTACATACATGCCCGGAGCGCTCCAGAAGGGCTATAGCGGTACACAGATAATCGGGATGCCTCTGCTCTCTGGCACGTGATTTAGCGAACCACCTGGCGGTTTTACAAAAGCCTCTGCCGTATGAAGGATTTAAAAATAATATTCTCATTTTGAAACGCAATAAAGAAGCATGCCGAACTTCTCCCCCAAATTTTCCGGAGAAAGCCTGAAGGGTAATACGCTAAGACCGCCATACGATATAATCCTGAGCCCGTTCTTTCTGTGCAGTCCCAGAAAAGTCTTTAATTTAAAAGGTTCTTCCCTTATGTCCATTATCAATGGTCTCACCAAAGACCATAAAGAATTTCTGTTGGGAACGAAATTTAACATCAGGCCGTCTTTTTTCTTTACGTCCGCGAGGTTATTCAGGATCACATCCTGTTCCGCCGGAGAGTAGTGCTCCAGTAATCCGTCGCTGAATATTATATCGAATTTCTTCCCGAGTGCGCGAAGTTCCTCTTTTTTTAAAATATCCGCCTTAACATAGCTTTTAGCGTTGCCTGAGGTAACGGACTCGGCAAAAGAAAGGGCTTTATCCGAATAATCCACGCAGTGCACGTTTGCTCCCCCGGATATGAAATACGAGGAGAAAAAACCCGTTCCGCATCCGGCATCCAGAACATCCAATCCTTCGGGATCGTCGAAAGACGCGAGTACGCGCAAAATTCTTCTTTTTGACCAGGATACGGGAACCGTTCCTCTTTTTTTATCCCAGAAATTCTCCCAAAAACGGCGCGAATCATCTTTTGAGCAACCAGAAAACAATAAACCCACAAACCCCTCCCGTAACTCGCGCAAAAGCCCTGACAAAGGTGACTGACGAAAATATCAGGCATCTGAAATCTTTTCGTTCGAGAATAATCTTTATCGCCAAAGGGACCTGAAGAGCGAAAATAAAAGCTAATACATAAAGCGAAGCAAAAGGACGGATCATAAGCAGCGGCAACAGGGATAATACAAGGCCGGTTTCTAAAAAGTCCTTCCAGTACCCGTATTCGTCCTTTTTTATCATATTTATATTTTTCCTGTATAGTTTCATCCTCCAGAATCCGTGCCTGAACTGTGTTTTCATGTACGTCGCAAATTTAAGTATATTATTATGCCCGACGAGGGCGTCTTTCTCGAAATATATCCTATAACCGGATTTTGCCATTCTGTAAGATATATCGGTATCCTCGCCGCTGGCCATAGAATAAGCGGAATCGAACCCGCCCAATTTCTCGAGAACGCTTCTTTTTATCAAAACGTTATATGTACCGAACGAGATTGGATAATCCCGCATCATGCCGTGCCTGTATTTTATTTCGTAATGTACGAGCTTATCCAATAAATGCTCGCATGATTTTACGTCATAGCTTCCCGCTATAGCCGCGATACTTTCATCGCCGAAGTTCCTCGAAAGCATACTTACCCAATCTCTCCGGGGAGCGCAATCGGCATCCGTAAAGCAAATCCCTTCGCCTGAAGAGTCCTTCCAGCCGGTATTCCTCGCTGCCGCCGGCCCACGTCTTTTTTGATGATAAATATATTTAACGGGATAGTTTTTTACTGTTTCGCGGGTATCGTCCGTGGAGTCGTCGTCGACTATTATTATCTCCGTTCTGTCTTTCGGGTAGTCCTGGTTCAAACAGGCTTCTATGGCATAGGAAACTGTGTCAGCGCAATTATACGCGGGTATTACTATGGAAATACGCGGAAGTTTATGAGCCATTTTCAGTTAAAATTATTTTTTTCCTCTTCGGTTTTTATTATGTTCTCTTTTATCCCGGCGTTGGAGGGATCCAGCAGAAGAGCCTGTTTATATTCGCTTATGGCTTCGTCGAATTTACCGAACATAGCGTATATATTACCCAGGTTATTATGAACACCCGGTTGTTCGTTATTGACATTCAGGGAAAGCCTGAAAGCCCTTTCGGCGTTCGCGAAATCCTTCAACTTAACGTATAGAAAAGCCATTTCGTTAAAAAACTCGAACGATCTCAGTCCGAGCTCCTCTGCCCGTTCGAATTCTTTTATGGCATCGTCAAAGCGTCCTCTTTTGTTATAATAACTTCCCAGATAATAATAAGGCTGGTGGCTTCCGCTATTCAAAGCTTTGGCCTTTTGAAAGAACTCCAGCGCGCGCAGTTCGTCTTCTTTGTCCAGAGAAATCTCACCCAAAACGCAATAGATTTTAGGATTATAAGGATCTATCTTATTGGCATTCTTAAGAAAAAAAACCGCTCTCTCCGTCATGCCTATATCCCTGTACGCGTAAGCCAGGTTCTGGTATGCCGAAAGATATTCCCTGTTCAGGCTTATGGCCTTTTTAAAGCATTTTATCGCATTAACAAATTCGCCTCTGGTCATATGCACAACCCCCAGGTTGTTATAAGGATATTCGTAATCCGGCTTAAGTTCTATGCTTTTTCCGGCGGCCGACGCGGACTTTTGCAGGTCATGCCTGTCAAAGTAAGCCATGCTCAGGTTATTGTAAGTTAAATATATAAACGGGTTTTTCTGCTCGTACTTCAATACGTTCTCAAAAACACTTGCCGAGTCCTTCCAGACACGCCCGTAAGACAAAGTGAAAAAAGAATAATATATCAACAAAAAAACTGCCGACGCTGCCATTGCTTTGCGTCCGGCTTTCATCCTGACCGGTCCGGTCAAAAACTTCGCGATTATAATAAAAAATCCGACCGAAGGGACATAAAGCCAGCCCTCCCCGAAAAAAACCGATATGGGATATATATTCAATACCGGCAGGAGCGTCAATATAAACCAGGTCGCGCCGAAAGAAACAATCCGGTGGGTCCGCGAGGCCTTAACAAAAAGAAATGCGGAAGACGCGATGAACAATATCGATAAGATTATATCCGGCCTTAACAAACTTTCAGCCGGCCGGATAAACCACTCCATATGCAGATTATACGGAAACAAAAGCAATCCGGCATATTCGGGTATTAGTTTGACGCTTGTGAAAATTCTGTGCCAAAAAGGCACGCTGGCCGGATATCCGAAATCTATCAGCGGATTGGGCCCCTTGCTGAAATTAAGCAGTGAAACCCTTAAAAAGACGTAGAATAGCAGAACAACGACATACGGTACTATAAGTTTTATCTTTTCGGCCCTGGCGATACGCGAAACGGCGATCCAGGATAATATGACAAAAAAGAACCCTACGGACATCTCCTTGCAATATAGCGACGCCAGAAAAAAAGCCACGGAAAAAAAGTAAAAAATCCGTCTTTTTTTAATCTGATATCTCAGAAGGCATAAAAAAGACAGGAACACGGACAGGCCCATTAAAAGGTCAGATCTGGCCGATATATAATAGACTATACCGGATATCGCCGGGGCTACGCCGAACAACAGGCCCGTTATAAGCGCGGTAACCGGCAAGGAGCTAAGCGACAGGACAATCAGGTAAACCAGTATTGCGTTTATAATATGCAGCAAAAGGCCGGTAAAATGGTAGCCGAACGGGTTCATTTTCCATAAGTGATAATCCACCATAAACGATATCGATTGGAGCGGCCTGTAGAAATTACTGTGCATGTCATTCCCTTTATATAGATGAGTAGAAAAAAGCTCCGGCAGATGTCTCCAGTCTTTTATAAGAGGGTTATCGACTATAAGGTAGTTATCGTCCCATACAAAATCATTCTTAAGAGACGGCAGGAAAACCACTAATACCACAATAATTATATATAAAAAATGTCGTCTTGTGCGATCAGTCATGATATTCATAATTAAGGCATGAAAGCAGATATATGGCTGCCGTTTCGACTCTCAGGACATTACCGCCCAACGAGCACAAAGGATAACCTTTTTTTCTCGCCTCTTCTGTTTCACTGAGAGAAAAATCTCCTTCCGGTCCCACAAAAATGCCTATAGATCCGTAACAACCTCTTTTCAGAACGGTTTTCAAAGGGATGGCCTCGTTGTGTAAAGCGCAAAAAATAACTATGTCGTGCTGCCCGGCAAGATCGAGCGCTTTGTCGAAAAGAATCATGCCCGTTACTTCGGGTAATACGGTCCTGCCGCACTGCTTGGAGGCGGCCATGGCTATCCTGTTCCAGCGTTCAACTTTATTCTTTTTGCTTTCTTTGAGCCCCGGAATAGTCCTCTCCGTGATGACAGGCACTACCTTTGTCACACCGAGCTCTACGCACTTTTCGATTATTATATCTATTTTTGATTTTTTCGGTATAGCCTGGTAAAGTGCGATTTCCGGTAGAGATTCCCTGTTTACTTTCAAAGTTTTCTCTATGAGTATTTCGGCAGTTTTGGATCCAATATTATTAATTACACCCGTGTATTCTTTTCCGAGGCCGTCAAACACGGTGACGCGCGAACCGGCTTTCAACCGCATTACGTCTTTTATATGATGAAGCTCCTCTTTGTCTCTGATATCTATTCTTTTTTCATCCGGAAATATATATTCAGGCGAGACAAAAAACCTCATAGATAATCCTAATAATTCAAAAGTAAAAAAGTTAAAAGTCCTTATGTTTTTCCCAAAAGCTAAAACCTAAGAGCCGGGAGCTGAATTGGTGGAGCAGACGGGAATTGAACCCGTGGCCTCTACGTTGCGAACGTAGCGCTCTCCCGGCTGAGCTACTGCCCCTTTTCTATAAAGCAAAGATAGTAAATTATACCATACGGCAAACATGTTTTCAATTAAGAGCTTTATATCTCTTCTCTATAAGATTTTGAAGATTTTGACGCTTCAGGTATTACCTGAAATGTCAAAATTGCACATTTCAGGTAATACCTGAAGTGTGCAATATCGCGGATTGTTTTACGATTTAAGCGGGGGTTGAGTCGATTAACGGCTTGATTTTAATTATTGGAATGTTTCCAGGCGCGGATAACAGGCCGTATATAGGGTGGTGCGCTTCGCTTCGTCATTTCCGGGCCTGACTATAGGATACTCAGCCGTAAGTTTAATCTGCAGGACATCGCCTTCTTTATAAAACCTGGAGAATTTCTCACCCGAATCCGGGTCATCTTCAAAGAGCAGTGTCACTTTAGGTATTAAATCCGCATCCTGTTCGAGCACCGTACCCGTATCTATTTCCTTTTTCACGAAAGAAAGCTTGCCCTCGCCGGTAATGGAATATGTTATTTCAATGTCATCGGTGTAATTGCCGTATGTGGGCTCCAGGCTCGGATCGTCGGGTTCGTCAATAATCCTTACGCTGAACTCAAGCTCATTCATTTCCGGAGGAGAGCCGGTTATGGTAACGGAGGAATCGGATTCATCTCCTATGCCCAGCATTACATTCTTATAAATATGGTC
>CAZEGO010000030.1:0-12567 GCA_964511955.1 uncultured Planctomycetia bacterium
GTGTACCAAAAGGACACACCTTAGCTTAATATACAATGAAAATGATTAATAGTTTTAAGCTAAGGTGTGTCCCTTTGGTACACGTCCCCTCACGATTTTTTTATTTTGATATGAAATCGGCTATTTTCTTAATGGTTTGTTTTACTTCTTCGGTTAGAGGAGTGCCCATCCGGTTTGATTTTGGTTTTATTCCTATTATATATATGTCGGCTTTTGTGGAGTTTTTCAGGTAGTCTATCAGCAGTTTGGGAGACGAGTCGTGGGTGGATATTTTTCCTTCTCTCAGATTTTCGTTTGAAAAAATTTTCGCTTCTCCCGGTTCAGCCTGGAAACAAACAGCATCCACTATCAGTATAGTATCCGGATTCGCGCGGCTTATGACGGCTGTGTAGTTTTCGGGCGCTATGCCCGCATCTATTACCTCATGAGAAGTCCTACCTTTAAGTATATCCGCCAGAAAAGGACCAGCACCGTCGTCACCTCTGTCTCTTGAACCTACGCAAAGAATAACAACTTTACCTTTCAGAAGATTTTTTAAATTTTTCATGATTTTTTCTTTGAGCCTGCGCAGGAGCTTCCTAAGTATTAAGGGTAATTTCTCTCCTGCATTTATGGCAGAGCACCCTTACCCTGTTTTGGCGGGATAAATCTTCGGTTCTTTGCACATCTACATGCGCAAGTTTAAGGTCTTTTAGGGGGGCCAGGTAAGACGTAGGACTCGAATATGCCAAAGGTCCTAACTTTTCCGCTACCCACTTCAGATGGTCTTTGGCTCCGACTACGCAACCGCACACCTCGCATAACGCCAACTCTTTCTCTACGGAATCTACGGCTTCTTTTCTGTCAAAAACCGACAAGTCGTCAAATTTATTGGATTGCCGTATCCCCTTTTTCGTAATACAATATGCCTCACACTGCCCGCAGAATATACAGCTTTCATAATATAAATCCAGCCTTCTCATAGGCACTTCTCTGTCGGTGTCATCGGAAAGTTTTATACAGCCGGTGGGACACACCTCGGCACACGTTCCGCACCCTACGCACTCTTCTTCAAAATATTCGGCTTTTCCCCTGTACTTCTTTTCGGGAATATGCGGTTTGGCAGGAAACCCCGAAGTATACGGACCCTTTATTAAGGCTTTTATTGCCTCGATTAATTCCCTTAATTTAGGATATTTCATTTTATACACTGCCTCACTTTTTTATTATTAATGTCCCTCTTCGGCATATCTATCTACCACGCTCTTTTCCCACAGCTTAACCTTGGAACGATGAGCGCCTCTCGCGAGGGCATGCGCCGAAACGGGCGATGTCAAAATCAGAAAGATTATACACAATAGAGACTTTATGCCGGCTCCCGTAAAACCATGGATTATAAACGCGCCGAATAAAATACTACAGGTACCTAAAGTGATACATTTTGTGGCTGCCTGCAATCTGTTATAAACGTCGGGCAGCCTTACAAGGCCCAAACATCCCACGAAATCAAAAAAAAGTCCTAGAGATATAAATACTAGCCCTATAATATTAATCATCGAGCGATTTTCCCTCCAGAAATTTAGCGAGAGCTAAAGTCGCTATGAAGCTCTGCAGCGCCCACGCAATTGCTATGTCTATGTACCATCCTCTACCGGTGGAAATGCTAAACACGGCGCAAAATCCTATTATCAAAACTCCGAGCATATCGATGGTCACCGCCCTGTCCGCCGCCGTTGGTCCTCTGGCAATACGGTACAAACATAATAAGCACGAAAGCAAAAGTACAAAAAAGGCTCTTTTTAAAAATCGCATGAACGGCAGGAACTTATAAAAAAGCATGGGCAAGGTGTAATAAATTATAATAAATATTGCCAGAATTATTATAAACGCTCCCAATATATAAGTAATTTTAGATTTACTCATCATTCAAATATCCTCATAAGTATCTTTTCGAATCTAGATACTATACTTTTTGTGGCCTTTTCTGTGTCTTTGTGTTTCACTTCTATCCAATGTACGTACAGATAACCGTTGTCCTTGTCGAGGTCCACTGTAAGCGTCCCCGGAGTTAAAGTAATGGAATTCGCCAAAAATGTCAGCGCTATATCCGATTTCAGCTCCGTCTTTACCTTAACTATACCCGGATGTATCGGCAGGTTAGGATGAAGTACTCTGTAAGCCACGTCTATGTTAGCCTTAAAGACTTCCCATATAAAAACCGGCACATAATAAAAAAACCATAAATAGCGTTCGGAATGCGTCAAAAGATGCAGTCTTTTGGCAAAGAAATCAGCCGTCATAAAAGCTACGAAAATTGAAGCCACGACCCCGACAAGCATATGCTGCCAGTCAGGGAGCCAGTTTAAAAGCGTCCAACCCAGCATAGCCAACAAAAATAATATAATTTTACTTCTCATTATTTTAACGCTCCGAATACTATTGCCGCGTAATTACGGCCTTCCAATATCGCGTCTCTTGCTCCTTTAAGGAATTCCGGGTAGACCGCGGGAACCAAAAGCAACCCACCGAATACACATATAAGAGCGAGGGTTATCATCGAAAACTTCATAAAGACAGGAACTTCTTTGACCTTGTCCAGTTTTTCTTTTATCTCGCCGAAAAATCCGTATCTCTGCACTTTCATGAATGAAGATAATGTCAATATACTGCCGATTACCGCCCATCCGGCGTAAGCAAAATGATGAGATTCTATGCATGCCACTATTATAATCAATTTACTCCAAAAACCGTTAAAAGGAGGGATGCCCGATATGGACAGCGACGCTATTAAAGAAGTATTTGCGGTTACAGGCATCCTTTCCTTAAGCCCTCCCATTTTTTTCAAATCCCTTGTCCCGGTAGCGTATTCGACGGCGCCTGAATTTAAAAACAAAAGGGACTTAAACATGGAGTGATTGAGCAGATGAAATACCCCTCCCAATATCCCGAGAGGCGTACCTAATCCTATACCCAATATCACATATCCTATCTGGCTTATTGAATGATAGGCCAGAAGCCTTTTCATGTCCCACTGGCCCAGTGCCAGACAAACCCCCACCATCATGGACAAAAACCCAAGAAACATCAATGAATTAAGGACCTCGGGAGTAACGCCTATAACATTGAAAAATATCCTGATTATGGAATACGCGCCCAGAGATTTTATTATAAGACCCGAAAGCATGGCCGAGATAGGAGCCGGCGCCGAAGGATGCGCATCCGGAAGCCAGGCGTGAAAAGGAACTAAAGCCGATTTTAAACCAAATCCCATTATAAACAGAACGGTGGCCAACAGCACCATGCGATTATCCGCAAGGCCTCTTAATTGCACGGACATATCAGCCATGTTCAGGGTAGAAGTTATGCTATATAGAAACACTATTCCCAAGAGTATAAAAGCGGATGCGACGGCGCCCATCACTGCGTATTTAAAAGAAGCTTCCAGCTCGTCATGTTCGGTACCAAAAGCGACCAGGGCATAACTTGAAATTGCTGCTATCTCAAGAAAAACGTATAGATTAAACATATCTCCGCTTATCACGACTCCGTTCATGCCGGCAACCATAAGCAAAAACAGACAATAAAAAATCCATTTCTCCGTATATTTTTCCATATAATCGATCGAATAAACGCTTATAAGAAAAGCTATAACGTTTACCGTAATCAGCATCAGCACCGTTAATCCGTCCATAACCAGAGAGATACCTATGGGAGGAATCCATCCGCCCATCTTATAAACCATAACCCCGTTCCCGTTATATGAGAACACTCCGTAAACAGCCAACGAAGCGAGACAAAGAGTTGCTAAAGCGGAAAAAACATCCGAAAAGCCCTTAACTTTTTTGCCTATCAGGGAGTTTATGAACGCGCATGTCAAAGGTATAATTACGAATAAAGGTAATAATCTTTCCATCATAAAATCAACCTTTTAGCTTTCTGATTTTAGTAATATCAAAGGTCTGGTATTTCTCGTACACCCTCATGGCTATAGAAGCAATAAGGGCGGTAACCGCCAGGCCTATCACTATAGACGTAAGGACGAGCGCCTGGGGCAAAGGATCCACCATATTGAAAATATGATGGTCTTGAGAATATATAGGAGACCTGCCATTCATTCTGTACCCTACAAGTATAAAAAAGAGGTTTACCGCGTACTCGGCTATAGCTATACCCACGATAATCTTAATAAGGTTCCTTTTTCTTAATATGCAATATAAGCCTATAGAAAAAAGTATTAAACAAAGAAAATATAAACTCATTCCGCTTCACCCTTCTTGGATATCTTTAACAGGACCATTATTATAACTATTATAAACAATCCTGCGCCTACTTTAAAACATATCGCCAGGTTATATAAAGGCATGAGGCCTGAGCTGAACAATTTAAACGGCTCGCCTTTTACCATGAAATTATAAAAGAAATACCCGCCTATGACACCGGCGATAGCCAATCCGGCGAATATTATGGCTCCCAGGCTTTCGAACAGTGACGCTATGTCTTTATTTATCTTTTTAAAAGCAGCTTCTTTTCCGAAAGCCAGCATTATATGAATGAAAGAAAGAGCGATTATAACTCCACCCGCAAATCCGCCTCCCGGACTAACGTGACCGTGAGAAACAATATAAATACCGAAAAGTAAAATAAGCCCTATCGTAAGCTTGGTAACGGTTTTTACTATTAAAGTCATTCCCTGTTTAGGGTCGTTCATTTCTTTCTCCCTATCTGCCTCATGACGGCCAAAACGCCCATGACCGCGGTAAACAAAATCGTGGCTTCCCCAAGGGTATCATAAGCCCTGTAATCCAACACAACGGAGGATACCAGATTAGTAGCGCCCGTTTCTTTCATTCCGCCCGTCAGGAATCCCTTAGCTGTTTTCATTATGGGTTCTCCGAAAACCGGAAGGTCCTTCATGCAGTAATAACCAAAACACAAAAAAACAACCAAAAACAGAAAAGTCACCAATGTATTGAATACCCATCTGCCACTTGCCGAAAAAGGAAGATCCTTTCTTATAGTTGCTCTTACAAGTATTATTATAACCAGGATCTCAACTACGAGCTGGGCAATCGCCAGATCGGGAGCCTTTAAAATTAAAAAGGCCAAAGACAAACCCAACCCTACCGTGCCAAGAGCTATAACTGAGGACAAAAGATCCTTGGTCTTTACCGCCACCAAAGCGGCTATAATCATAAAAACAAGGAGTATATGTAATCCTACCATTTTACCTCACTATTATAAAAAGAAAAACTATAACACCCAGCAAACACCATACAAGATAAGTAGGCAAAACACCATTATGAAGGTATCTTAAAATACCGATAAAGAAAAACACCACTCTCTTCCCTATCTCGTATATATCAAAAATCTTTCTTTCGGCTCTGCGGAACATGGATTTTAAAAACGGCATCTCTTCGAAAGTTCTGTAAAACTCCGTACCGGACAATCTCATATCGTCCTCAAGCTCTTCCCCTCCGATATACGGTGTAGTAGTTTTTATGCCTTTAAAATTACCTAAAAAGTAAATTATAACTCCGATTATAAGACCTATGACTAAAAATAAAGTAGCTTCCAAGGATGGCCATACGCCTATCATCTTCAGACTGTCGGTCAGCGCCGGAACTATAAAATACCTTAAAGGAATGATATAAGCAAATATACCGAAAATGACACAGAGCGCGGCCAGGATCAGAGCAGGAAACCACATAGACGGACTTACTTCGTTTCTCTTTTCGTGTTTTTTGCCGCGTGCGCCCCGCCCCAGGAAAATGGCGTTTATAAACTTAACGAAAGAAGCCAGCGTCAACGCACTTCCGAATATAGCCGCCACCAAGCACACTATCCATAACAAACCTCCTGATTTTCCTTTTTCTATCAAACTCTGATAAATCATCCATTTTGAGAAAAAACCGTTAAAAGGCGGTATCCCCGAAATAGATGCCGCGGCTATTAAAGCCGACCAGAAAGTAAACGGCATTACGTTAGCGAGCCCTCCCATTGAATCCAAATCGGATTTGCCTGTCTTATGCTCTACATTGCCACCTGTCATAAACAGACAGCATTTATATATGGCGTTATTAATCATATGAAAAAGACCGGCCGCTATTCCTATAGGATTGCCTGTACCAAGACCCAGGACCATATAGCCCACCTGGCTAACCGCGTGATACCCTAATAGCTTTCTGTAATCGTGCTGCACCAGTGCCATCATCACCGCACTTAGTATAGTAACGGCTCCCAGGGCCATCAAAATTCCCTGAGCCAGGGCATTGAGTATAAAAACATTTAATATCAACCTCGCCAAAAGGTATATGCCCAATAATTTATCGAGGCTGGCGGGAAGAAAAGCAGTCACCGGCAGAGGCGCTTCCTTCGCCGTATCGGGAACCCACGTATGAAAAGGCATCACTCCCGCTTTAGCGAAAGCTCCGCAGGCTATCAAAAAGAAAGCCCAAAATGAAAGAGAATCGTCTATTACTATTTTAGTGGCACTGAGTGTCAGGTCCCCGGTAATAAGCCACATCATCGCCAAACCCATTACCATCAGACTATCCGATCCTCCTATTATTATAAAGGTCTTTTTAGCGGCTTCGGATGCCGAAGGGCCCTTGACGCTTATCAGCATAAACAGAGTAAAACCAAGAAATCCCCACGCTATCAGAAGTAGTATTATATTATTGGACAGCGCCGCGAGTAACGAAAAACCTATAGTCCATATGACATAAGCGTAATAAGAGTTTATTTTTTTATAGACGGCCATAAAACGCTGGGAATATAAAACGATCATGGCTCCGAACAGCCCGATAAAAAGAACTATAAACCTCGAAAGGCCATCTACGTATAATAAGCTGCTGCTCAAAGGCGAATTAAAGAATATTACCGCGGATGCGTAAAGAAGATACAATGAAACCAGAAAACTGAATATCTCCGTAATCTTCCTTGCCCGTCTGGGAATAAGGAATATAAAGAATCCCGAAATAAGTGATATTAATACAGGGTTCCAGAGTATCTTCATTTTTTCCTGAGCTTTTTTGTTTTTTCCTGGGACAACCTTATCAGGTCCTGGCCATCCATTATCTTCCTGCCTGTATCGTGTTCAACCACCGCCATCCTCTCGGTACAGCAATAGCAGGGATCCACCGCTGCCAATATTATAGTGGCATCGGATATACTTTCGCCCACTACAGCTTTTTTGTTAGACGCTATATTCATAAAACTCGGCGCGCGAACCTTATGTCTGGCAGGACTGTTCCCGCCATCCGACATAATATAATGAAAAACTTCTCCTCTGGGAGCCTCGTGTCTTCCTATGCCCTCCCCCAAAGGCATATCTTTTATATTAAGGTCTATAGGGCCTTTGGGCATATTATCAAGACACTGCGTAATTATTTTAACGGATTCGTAAAGCTCTAATATCCTCACAACTGCCTTAGCAAATACTCCTCCGCCTTTATAAGTAATAACGTTCCAGTCTACTTTATCGTAAGCCCCGTACGGGTCGTCTTTTCTTACGTCCATAGCCACATCCGAAGCTCTTGCCGTAGGCCCGACTACGGCATAGTCATGTACGTCTTCTTTAGTCAGGACTCCGATACCCTCTGTTCTGGCTCTTATTACAGGGTCATCTATAACTGCGCCCTTAAACATATCGAACTTGGGCAATAAACTCTTTAAGGTCTTTTTGATCCACGGAAAATCCGTCTCGTCAAGGTCCCTTCTTACTCCTCCGGGTTTAAACATCGCGTAATGGTTCCTGTTCCCGGATATCCTTTCAAATATATCGAGTATAGGCTCACGATACCTCCATGCCCACATCCAGACCGTATTATATCCCAAGAAATGTCCTGCCAGGCCCAGCCATAAAAGATGACTGTGTATCCTTTCGAGCTCTCCTATCACCGTACGTATATAAAGAGCTCTCTCCGGGACCTGCATACCCAAAAGATCATCCAAGGCATTCGTATAAGCGAACGGATGCGAAGTCGAACATATGCCGCATATCCTCTCCACGAGAAAAGTAACCTGATCGTAGTTTTTGGATTCGGCTATTTTCTCTATCATCCTGTGGTTATAACCTATTTCTATGTCGATATCTACGACGATCTCTCCGTCTACGTGAAGCCTGAAAAACTCGGGCTCTTCCTGCAACGGATGGTAAGGTCCTATAGGTATAATCTTATGATGCCCCATTTTCTCTTTAATCTCTCCTTAAGGGATAGTTTCCTTCGGGCCAGTCATTTTTTAAAAGCAAATGGCTTAGATTCGGATGCCCGACGAAATCCACTCCGAGAAGCTCATGGATTTCTCTTTCTATCCATTCCGCGCATTTCATTTTAGGCGCCAGACTTTCTATTTTAAGATCTTTCTTATCGAGCGTTACTCTAAGCGATACTATCAATCCGATATCATCTACGGAAAAATGATACAATATCTCAACCGCGCTCCTGGTGTCGACACCGGAGGCTATGGCAAACCTGGCCTTGACGTCGTTGAACAGATACTTGGCCAACTTGGGTAAAATTCCTTTACTAACGGTAAAATAAACTCTCTTTTCCGAAGCATCGGAAAACTTCAGCAGGTCTTTTCCAGCGCGCACCTTTATATTTTCTATGACTTCCGTTCTTTTCATTTTTTGCCTTTTAACTTTTCTATCAGTTTCACTACGCCCGCTATCATCGCCTCGGGTTTAGGGGGGCATCCCGGAATATAAATATCAACGGGCAGAAGCGAGTCTACGGGATTGGGCGTGTTCGGCCCTCCCGCGAAAATGCCCTGGCCGCATGCGCACACTCCTATGGCAATTATGAGACAGGGTTTAGCGGTCTGTTCGTAAACTTTTTTAATTCTTGGTATTGTTTTCAGGTTCAGCGCACCGGTGACCAGAATAGCATCGGCGTGCTTAATGCTACCCACCAGGGTTATACCGAATCGCTCAACGTCGAACCTCGGGGTTAATAAATCCAATATCTCTATGTCACAGTTATTACAACTCCCTGTCGATAGATGATACACCCAGATAGATTTTGTTAACGCTTTTAATTTTAAACTCATGCTATATTCCTAAAACGGCCAATAAAACCGCGATTATGGCAATTAACGTCATTTTACGCCAGAAAAAACTGATAGCCTGATCTATTCTAACCCTGGGATTTGTGTTTCTTATCAGGGTAATCACTACCAGTATAACCGCGTATTTCCATACGCTGAATCCACCCCAGAAAACCGTTATCATTAACAAAGGCAATATCACAAGGAGCAAAGCCTTGGTCAATTTAAAAAGAGCCAGGAGCATACCTGAATATTCTATATAAGTCCCTCCCTGGATTTCGGTTTCGGCTTCTCCGGCGTCAAACGGCACAAGGCCCAGCTTAGCCTGTATACAGAACATCATAACTAATGCCGCGAGAAATCCGGAAGGGCTTGCTATAAAAGGTCCGTTTATATATTGATATGATATCAGGTCTCCCAGTTTAAGTAAACCGCTGCTTTTTATAAACGGGACTATAATAGCCAGGACGAAAGGAAGCTCGTACGCGAGTATAAGCTTCATCTCTCTCGACGCCCCAAGTGATGCCAGGGGGTTTCCGGTGGCCAGCGCTCCCAGTATAAGAGCTATGGCCGGAACAGTCAGCAAATATACGACCACTATAAGATCACCCGTAAAGCTCCCGCTCCCGAACTGCATATTTGACAGCCAGAGAAACGTTGAAGCCAGAACCGCGGCGCTAAGACCTATAAACGGCGCGGCAACGAACATGAACTTCGAAGCGGTGGAAGGTATCGTTATCTCTTTTATGCTTAACTTGACAATGTCGGCGAAAGGCTGATACCAGGGAGGACCTACTCTCCATTGCACGCGAGCAGTAACCTTGCGGTCAATCCAGCTGGCAACAAGCCCTAAGGTAACCGTAAACAGGAATCCGGGAAATATGGTAAAATTAAATAGTTTCTCTAACATAAATTATTCATTTTACAGGTTAAGACTGAGGTTTAGGTTGAGATAAAAAAATTAACCCTATCCTTAACCTGATACTTTCTCACTGTGGATGATATTTCTTCCACGGTTTCGCGTGTACCGCTATATTTTTTCCTACCAGATATATATCGTCTTTCTCCGACTCATCTACCTCTATAAATTTCACCGCATCAGGTACCGAACAACTTTTTACGCAAAGAGGCTCTTCTTCAAGATTTCTGCCTATGCACTCGTCGCACTGTGACATGATATAGGGTACCGTATCAATAGCTATCGCGCCGAAAGGACAGGCATGACTGCATGATTTACAGGAGACGCACCTCATGGTGTATCTTTTGACTATTCCGTCTTCCTGTTTTTCCAGAGCTTCCTGCGGGCATGAATTTACGCAAGGAGCTTCTTCGCATTTCCTGCATATATAAAGGAACTGTCCCAGCTCCCTCAGGCGTACTATGCCGGCATTTCCGGGATGATAATAGTAACTGCAATCCGCCCTGACTTCACCCTCATGATTATTAAGTTTCTCTAAATCAATAAAAAGCTTTTTCATGTATCCTGTCTCTTGCTTATCTGCCGGCAGGCAGGTTCCTTGTCGCCGATTAATCCCAAATCTCGGGTATATCGCTTATCTTATCATACCTGAAAACCGGCCCGTCTTTACAGCAGTAGTAGTTTCCGAGTCTGCAGTGTCCGCACTTGCCGAACCCGCAGCTCATGTTTTTTTCCATCGATAAATATATCTGGTCCTTTTTGTAGCCCACCTCCAAAAGTTTAAAAGTGCTGAATTTCATCATTATAGGAGGACCGCATACCACGGCTACGCTGTTTTTTATGTTTACGTCGAGATTATCTAGCGTAGTGGTCACCAGGCCGACACTGCCTTTCCATTCAGAATCGCCTTTATCAACAGTGATCCTGAATTTAATTTTTTTATTAAGCTTCTGCCATTCTTTTAGCACGCTTTCCTTGTATATAATATCCGAAGGTGTCCTGGAGCCGCAGCAAAACAATATTTTCTTGTATTTGTCTGTTTCATGCACCAGCGCTAAAAAAAGAGCTCTAAGAGGAGCCAGGCCGACGCCTCCTCCCACAAGAAGTATTTCCTTGTCCTGAAATTCTGACAGGGGATATTCTACTCCGTAAGGGCCCCGCAAACCTATAATATCCCCTTTTTTTAATTCGTGCACCTTATCGGTCACTTTTCCTACTTTCATAATGGTTACATCCATTTTGCTTTTCTCAAAAGGTGACGATGATGGGGTAAAAGGAGCTTCTCCCAGCCCGGGAATGGTCATTTCTATAAACTGGCCGGCTTTAAAATGTATGGGCTGTTCGGGCTTGAGAGTGACTGTTTTTATAGTCGGGCTCTCGGTCGTGATATCCAAAACCTCTGTTTTAATAGGTGTATAAGGATTTTCCGTCATGACAAATTCTTGAGCACTTCCTGTATGCGTATTTTACCGGGACAAGCCTGGGAACATCTGCCGCATCCCGTACATCCGAATTTTCCTATTGCGTCCGGAAAAAAATTAAATTTTTTATCAAAGCGGTTCCTGAGCCTTTCCGACAGGAGTTTACGGGGATTCGCTCCTCCGGCTACCCTTGCGTAGGACATTAGAAGGCATGAATCCCATAGCCTAAGACGTTCAAAACCGTCTTCCTTCTTGTTGTCTTCCAACACAAAGCAATGGCAGGCCGGGCATATCACGTTACACGCGCCGCATTCCACGCAGGTCTCCGCGGTTTTATACCATAAATCAGAATCGTATTTCTTTTTAAAAAGATCCTGAATGGATTCGGGAGACGGTATTCCGCTGTTTTTCAGATGCTCCTTCATGTCTTTTTTTAACACTGCTCTGTTGGCGTCTCTCTTTTCGACGTAAAGATCTCCGTTCTGAAAGAGCTTGGCGTGTTCTCTCAATAATTTTTCTCCTTTTTCCGAACCCACCGTTACGATATAGCCGCTTTCTATCTCGGATAAATTGATGTCGAAATCCTCAACCGGATACGGATCTATGCCCAGGGCAACGCAGAAACAGCTTTCCCCGTAACATGTACAATCCGAGGATATAATAAGAGAATCCCTTCTTTTTTCCTCATAAATAGGGTCTTTGAGGTTACCTTGCGTAAATACATAATCCATTACCTTTAACGATGCCAAATCGCAGGCTTTGGAACCGACTATGGCTACGGGCCTTTCTTTTTTATCGGATATCTTTTCGGAAAAATAATCTGCTACCTTGCTCCTGGCCGGAAAAAAAAAGCTCTTTATGGACTGGACGGGCCTTGTCTCTCCTATAATTATTTCATTCAGATTATCTTCTCTGACTCTTTTAAAAACCCTATCCTCCTGGGATTTAACGGGAGCGTAAACCCTGTAAGTTTTGGCAAGCGTTTTTAGAAGTCTTTCGAGATTTGGACGGTTAATAAAGTGCGTCTGCAAAGCTTATACCTCACATATTGTGAAAAATATCACAAATTTCGGAAAATAAAAAAATTTGCTTCCAGAAAAATATAATACAATAGCCCTTGCATGTCAAGCGATTTATTTAATTAATCGGGAATGGGAAGAGACATCCTATACCCCTCTTTAAGGGGTTAAGGTTAAAGAA
>CAZEGO010000031.1:0-12192 GCA_964511955.1 uncultured Planctomycetia bacterium
GTTTATTCTCCGATATAAGCCTCGCTTTCTCCTGCAATTCCTGTGCCACCATATCACAAAAAACACACCTCTCTCTGTACCCGAAATAATTAGACGAACCCTTGAGTTCCTCTTTTACTCTCTTGGGTATGATAGGCATGGCCACCAGCTGCGTATGAGTGTGCTCGAGCGAAGCCCCGGCCGAAGCTCCGTGATTCTTAAAAATAAGTATGTATTTTATTCTCTCGTCTTTTTCCAGCCCCAGGCTTCTCGAACGGTACGTCAATATCACGTTCCTGAACTCTTTTTCGGAGAGATCGGCCATATCTTTATTGTGATCGGGCGTCTCGATAATTACTTCGTGTTCCCCTACGCCGTGGCACATATCGTATAAGCCTATCCCTCTTTTATCCAGGTCGCCCTGTATCTTAAGCGCGGGAAACTTATTCGGGACTACCCTCACGGTCCATCCCGGGGAGTTAGGCCCGGAAGAGGATTTTCTTATCGACTCCACCTCGGGAGGAGTCATTTTTTCGTTATTCTCGCAAAAAGGGCATTTACCGCCTTTTTTTACCTGAGGTTTAAGGTCAAAGTCTCCGGGGCCTCTGGGATCGGAGACATTCACTATTATCCATCTCCCTGTTATGGGGTCTTTTCTCAGCTGGGACACTTTATCTCCCTTAAATATTCAGCCGCGTCTTCGGGCGGAGTAGGATTAATGTAAAACCCAGATCCCCACTCGAAACCCGCCACGTGAGTCACCCGCGGTGTCACCTCTATATGCCAATGATAATCATCGTCTATGCTCTGCCAATAGCCCGGCCTTTTCGTGTGACGGAAAGGCGAAGTGTGCAGCATGTAATTATAAGGCGGATCGTTAAGCGCCTTTGACATCTTATAAATCACGGATTTAAAAACATGAGCAAGGTCATTAATCTCGTCTTTTGTTATTCTCATAAAATCGGAGCAGTGCCTTTTGGGCACTATCCACATCTCAAAAGGGAACCTGGAAGCAAAAGGGGTAATAACCACCATGCGATTTGTTTCCATCACTATTCTCTTGCCGCTCTCCAGTTCCTGTCTTATTATGTCGCAAAAAATACACCTGTCTTTATATTTATAATAAAATCTGGCGCCTCTTAACTCTTCTTTTACCCTGGTGGGCGTGGCTGGCGTGGCTATTATCTGCGACCTTACGTGTTTCGTGGTCTTGCTTCCGCCTGCCCTGAATCCATGATTCTTGAAAAGAAGGCAATATTTAAGCTTTGGGTTTTTCTCGAGCGCTTTTATTCTTTCCAGACTCGCGTTGATCGCAAGTTCTATCTGTCCCTTCGATAATTCATGTATATCGGTATGATGCTCGGGGGACTCGACTATGACTTCGTGTGCTCCCAGAGGATTCATAATGTCATACATGCCTATTCCTCTCCTGTCGAGCTCACAGTTCTGGTTAAGTTTATGGGCTATGCTTGGGACTACCCTGACTTTCCAGCCCGGGGTGTTTTTCTTTGTCCCCGGCTTCCTTACGGCAATTATCTCCGGCGGAGTAAAATCCTCGTGCCCCTCGCAGAACGGACAGCTCTCCCTGTCCTCGTCCGGATGGAAAACATCGAAGTCCGACGGTCTCTTCGCCCGTTCCACCGAAATAATAACCCACCTGCCAATTATAGGATCTTTTCTCAGCTCCGGCATATTAGTTTTTATTATAACCTAACTTTGTTCCGCGACGCAACCCCTTATGGCCTTTTATGAATTCTTTCGCTTGCATTCGTCTCTTGCCCTCAAGCTGTAATTCGTCTATTCGTACCGAGCCTTTACCGGCCAGGACCAGAAAACTTTCCTTTTCGGCTTTTAACACCGACCCCTCGCTCAATTCCGTGCCGTACGAGTCGCTTACGGGTACGGCTTTCCATATTTTGAGTATTTTACCGTCAAGCCTTGTAAAACAGCCGGGCCACGGCACAAACCCGCGTATCCTGTTGCAGATTTTATCGGCATCCCAGCTCCAGTTTATTACGCCGTCCTCTTTGGTCAGTTTAGGCGCGTACGTAGCTTCTGCGTCATTCTGACGCCTGAAGTCAACACTGCCCTCTCTCATGGGATTTAAGGATCTTTTAAGAAGGGTCGCGCCTTCTGATGCGAGTTTTCGCGATAAACTTACTGCGTCGTCCCGCGTACCGATATCCACGCGTGTTTCCGCTATAATATCCCCCCGGTCCATTCCTTCGTTCATCCTGATAAGCGTCACTCCGGTCTCTTTTTCACCGTTTGCTATCGCGCGGTTTATCGGCGCAGCGCCCCTGTATTTCGGAAGAAGCGAAGCGTGCGCGTTCACACAATACATACCGGGTATATCAAGCACTTTACGGGAAAGTATCTGTCCGAAACTCACTACTACGAAAAGATCCGCCCGCTCTTCCTTAAGACGGGCGAGGCATTCCTCGCCGTTCACGTCCCGGGGTTGATACGTCTTTACGCCCGCTCTATCGGCCGATTCTTTTACCGCGGTTGACGCGATCTTAAGCGACCTGCCTTTTTTTCTGTCGGGCCTGGTCACTACCAGGCAGAGTTCCTCGCTATCGCGTAAAACTTCCAGAAACAAAACGGCGAATTCGGAGCTTCCGAAAAATACTATTCTCATAACTCCATACAGGCCTTAGGCCCTATCCTTTTCAGGATCTTTTTTCGTTTCAATAAACCCACTCTGTCTATGAATAGTATACCGTCCAGATGGTCGGCCTCATGCTGTATAATTCTCGCCAGGAGACCTTCCGCCTTAATCTTCAGCTTCTCACCGTCTATATTAAGAGCTTCCAGAGTTATGCACTCGGGACGTATAACATCATTCGTAACTCCGGGCACACTGAGACAGCCCTCACAAAAACGCGCCTTACCCCTTTTTTTGGTTATTTTAGGATTTACGAATACAAAGGCGGTCTTGGATCCCTCGACATCCAGCACCACTATCATGCGCCTGGAGATGCCCACCTGGGGAGCTGCCAGTCCCACGCCGTCCGATTTTCGCATGGTATCCATCATGTCATAGGCCAGCTTTCTTTCCTCGTCGCCTATGGTGTTGATGGCTTCGGCTTTCTCCTTTAATATTCTGTCAGGATAAGTTTTTATGTTTAATTTTGCCATATCGAATTATTTTAACACAATCAATCCGCCTTGACAATAATATAACCTTACTGTAAAATTATGCTGTATGATAAACGAAAAAGAATTGCAGGAATTTTTCGATAAAGGCAATCTGGCTTTTGAGAAAAAAAATTATGACTACGCCATAGAGATATTCTCTCAGATATTGGCCTCTAAATACGACCATCTTGAGGCCAGGCATTTCCTGCATGTCTCTCTTCTCACCAAAACCGAAAACGTTAAAATTTCGCCTGTTTCAAAATCAGTGAACGAGGTCATGAAATTCCTGGTCACCCTCTCGGCCGAAAATCTGCTGAGAAAAGGCAATATACCGGGAGCGCTTGAGAAATTCGAAAAGATACTCACCGCCGAGCCTCACGATACATATGCCTATAAAAAAATAGCGGAGGTTTTTTACGAGAAGAACATGTTCGCGCATGCCCTGCAGAACCTCGAGGAAGCCAAGTCCGTCGATTCCAAAGATATATCCGTCCTGAAAAAACTGGGGGAAATATACCTGCGGAAAGAAAACTACAAGAAAGCCAAATTCAACTACGAAGCCGCGCTTAAAATAAACCCGAACGACGGCGAAATCCTGAAATCTCTTAAAAATCTCGATGCGCTTGGTACCATCCAGAAAGACTTCGGCAGTTAATACGGATCTATATCCACCGTAATCATCACACCCTTTTCTTTTTTATTCTTCAGTGCTTTCCGTAAAAGCTGTGTTATATTTTCCGCTTTGTCGGATTTCAGGAAAAGGTGCCAGCGGTACATGCCTCTGATCCGGGCTATAGGTGCGGGAGCCGGCCCCGCAACGCTTATTTTGCCCGAGTTATCTTTTTTTAACAGTTCGTCTCTTACTCCCTCCCCGACTTTTATGACATTGCTCTCTTTTCTCCCCCTGAACGATAGCTCGGCCATATGACAGAACGGCGGAAGATAAAGCTCCTCGCGAAGAGATATTTCCTTTGAATAAAAAGCAGCGTAATCGTGTTTTCTTGCCGCCTGTACGGAATAATGCGAAGGTGTATAAGTCTGTATAATAACCCTTCCTCCCAGGTCTCCCCTTCCGGCCCTGCCCGCTACCTGCGTTAGCAGGTTAAATGTCCTTTCGCCCGCCCTGAAATCCGGAAGATTAAGAGCCGTATCCGCCGATATAACGCCCACCAGCGTAACCTTGGGAAAGTCCAGGCCCTTGGCTATCATCTGCGTGCCGACGAGTATATCTATTTTATGCTCCTTAAACCTGTTCAGGACTTTTTCGTGCGTCCCTCTTTTAGCGGTGGTGTCCGTATCCATGCGCTCTATCCTCGCGCCGGGGAACAGCCTGTGGGCTTCGCTTTCTACCTTTTCGGTGCCTATACCCCAGTACTTTACGTAAGAGGAAGAGCACTCGGGGCATATCTCCACCGGATCACTGGTATAATTACAATGATGGCACGTTAATTTTTTGGTGTGAAAATGATACGTCAGGCTGACGTTACAGCGCTTACAGCTTAGTACATACCCGCATTTCCTGCAGCTTACGAACGTCGAAAAACCCCGCCTGTTGAGAAAGAGTATCACCTGTTTGCCTTCTTTTACGTCCTTGTCAATCCATGTCCTCAGCGCGTTCGAAAAAATCGGCAGGAAATTTTTCCTTGTAACTTCCCCGCGCATATCCACTATCTGCACCTCCGGGAGAAGCTTAAAATCTATCCTGTCGGGGAGTTCCACAAGTTTGTACCTGCCTTCCCGCGCCGCGTAAAAAGACTCGAGTGACGGCGTAGCGCTTCCTAATATGGCGACAGCGTCACAAAGCCCCGCTCTTTTAACGGCCACTTCCCTCGCGTTATATCTCGGTGTATCCTCCTGCTTATACGAAGTTTCATGCTCTTCGTCCACCACCATCAGGCCCAGATTCTTTACCGGAGCAAATACGGCCGAACGTGCCCCTATTACTATGCGTGCCTCGCCCGAAAATATTCTCTGCCATTCCGCGGCCCTGCGGGAACCCATCAGCCTCGAATGAAGCACGGCTACCTTATCGCCGAACCTTGCTCTGAAACGAGCCACGGTCTGTGGCGTAAGAGAAATTTCGGGAACCAGTATTATGCTCGATTTTCCGATATCCAGCGCGTGAGCTATGGACTGTAGATACACTTCTGTCTTGCCGCTGCCTGTGACACCGTGCAGAAGGTATACTTTATGCTCCCCCTTGTCCATTCGTTTCTTTATGGAATCCAATGCCTTTTTTTGCACGGCTGTCGGGCTCAGGTGTTTGTCCGAACCGTCAATATATTCGGTTTCGGTGTCTGACGTATCCGTTTTTCGGCTTTTATAAACACGTGTCCCGGAGCGCTTTTTAATGACCGAAGGTATGGCCGCGGAAATAGCCTCACCCCGCGACGAATAATAATAGTCGGCAATCCATCTGGTAAGCTCCATCATGGTCCTGTCGAGTGCCGGGGATTTATCGAGTACTGAGTCTATGTTTTTTAACTTCTTGAACCCGGTTTCCCCGGGCAAACTTACCACGTAGCCTGTTACGATCTTTTTCCCAAACGGCACTTTTACGCAAGAGCCGATCTTTATCTTATCTTTCAATACCGCCGGTATGGTATAAGTAAAAGGTCCCTCTATCGGAAAATTTACTACAACGTCCGCATACATCATAATTCCTTCATTATTTTTTTCATGTCTTCCCAGACAAGTTTCTTGTCCCTGGGGTTACGCAAAAGATAAGCGGGATGATATGTCGGCATAAACTTTATACCTTTGTACTCGTACCAGTGCCCTCTTAACTTCGTAATGGATATTTCGGTATTAAGAAGAGTCTGACTCGCGAATTTCCCGAGCCCGCATATAACGGAAGGGTGTATCAATTCTATCTGTTTATGCAGGTATCCGATGCACCGGGCTATCTCGGTAGGCAAAGGGTTCCTGTTTTTCTCGGGCCGGCATTTTAAAATATTGCATATATAAACGTCCTCTCTCTTAAATCCCATGACCTCTATTATTTTAGTAAGCAGCATCCCCGCCTTACCCACAAACGGCTCCCCCTTCATATCCTCGTCATACCCCGGCGCTTCCCCCACGAACATAAGCCTAGCGTTTACGTTCCCGGCCCCGAACACGGCATTATGGCGGCTTTTGGCGAGCGCGCACTTATCGCATCGCAGGACATGGTCTTTAAGCTCTTTGACTATATCATCTTTGATCTTACCCGCGGAACCGGAAGAAAAAACATACTCCCCGACACCCGCCTCCTTCTCAGCCAAAAAATAATCCCTGACACTCCTCAAATAATCCCCAACTCTCATACACCCTCCAAAAAAAATCACCTAAATTGCACACTTGAGCTATTTGCACACTTAAGGTAATACCTCAAGTGTGCAATTGTGTTTGAGATTCGCGTTTTTCCTTTTTCTTTTGTCTCTTGTCCCTTGTAGCTTGTCGCTTTACTACGGTCTTGGGTGGAACTTGTGGTGTATTGACTTAAGCCTGTCTTTGCTTACATGTGTGTATATCTGTGTAGTCGATATGTCCGAATGTCCGAGCATCTCCTGCACTACTCTCAGGTCCGCGCCTCTTTCCAGTATATGTGTGGCAAACGAATGCCTGAGGCTGTGAGGGGTTATCTTCTTTTTTATCCCGGCCTCACGGGCATATTTTTTTATTATTTTCCAGAAGGTCTGCCTGGACATGGGCTTGCCCAGCCTTGTAAGGAACAGGGCATTCGACACTTTCTTTTTTAATAATACAGGCCTTACCTTATTAAGGTACCTGACTATGTTTTCTTTTGCCTTCTTCCCGAAAGGCACTATCCTCTCTTTTCCGCCTTTACCGAAACATTTAACAAACCCCACTTCCATGTTTAAATCGTCCATCTTCAGATTTATAAGTTCCGATACTCTCATACCGGTAGCGTACATGAGCTCCAGCGCCGCCCTGTCCCTTATTCCCTGAAATTCCCTTACGTTAGGGGCCTTAAGAAGATTTTCCACCTCATCCAGGTTTATCACCGAGGGGAGTTTTTTCCAAAGTTTGGGGGATTCTATGACACCGGTTATGTCTTCCTTGACCTTGCGCTCCCTTGTCAGGAACTTAAAAAAACTTTTAAGGCATGCTAGTTCCCGCGAAATGGAGTTCGCGGACAGGCCCCGGTCTTTTTCGGAGAGCATAAAAGAGCTGACCAACGGCCGGGAAACTTTATCTATGGAATTTATCCTTTTTTCCTTAAGATACTCCATAAACCTTCCTAAATCCCTTTTATACGAAACCAGGGTATTGTCGGCCAGTCCTCTTTCTACCGACAGGTAACTCAGGAATTCATCTATCAATTCACGCATAATAACTGATAGCTGTCAGCGCCGGCTATCAGCGGCTGAAGGCTGAAGGCTTTTTTATTGTAAAAAAGGGTTATTCTTTTTTTCGTGCCCTATAGTGGTGCCGGGCCCGTGTCCGGGATAGACCACGCACTCGTCCTCAAGGCCGAAGAGTTTTTCTTTTACCGAATTCATTATGTCGGTCTCGGAACCGTACTCGAAATCCGTCCTGCCGATACCCTCGCAAAAAAGCGTATCTCCGGTAAACACCACTCCCTCGCTCTTTAAAGATATCGACCCCGGAGTATGCCCCGGAGTGTGTATCACCTCAAAAACATTGTGTCCCAGGCTGAGCCTGTCGCCGTGCTCCAGCAATCTGTCCGGCTTCCCTATTCTCAGCAAAAAACCAAGAGCGCCCGAAAGATTTTTGGAGCTGTCCTCCAGAAAAGAAGCGTCCAATGTATGTATCCATACGGGGAGCCCGAATAAGGCGTCGGCTCCGATATGATCGGCATGACCGTGAGTATTTATAACGGCCTTGGGTTTAAGACCGGTATCATTCAACTCTTTTTTTATTTTTTTGCCGTCGCCTCCGGGATCGATTATAAACGCTTCCTCGGTCGACTCATCACCGACTATATAGCAATTTGTCTCAAGCATCCCTACCGTAACGGTTTTTATAATCATATATCCTCTTTTTAATCCAGGTTTTCTTTTACGTCAGAAAACGAAAACCTCTTTGTTATCTGTCTAAAAGTTTTCTCAAGAGACCTTTTTATTCTGAGCCTGGAGATCCTTGTCAGGCGTCTTTCTTTCACATCTTTTTCTATCCCTTCCATCTTCTTCCTGTATTTTTCCATTTCTTTGGCCTTTAACTCATCCAGATACTTCTGCATTTCCTGAAGATGCATGTACATGTGATTATAACAGCTGGAGCGTTTTTTCGCGTCCTCATCCAGCCTGTCTATGAGCTCGGTATGCCAGGTCTTCCAGTACAGAAAATGCTTCTTATATAGCTCGTCCGACCTTAAATCCTTGGAATAATTGAAAGATGTCACTATAAGCGGTTCATCCTCTTCCTTTTCCTTTCGTCGGGTAAATTTACGCTGGAGTGACGCGCAGCCAAAAAGGGCTATGCATAATAACAGACTTACCGCAATCGTAAAATATTTTTTCCTGAACATGACTTCTCCTCATTTTAACATTTTTTTAAATTCTTCTTCGTTTATAATCTTTACGCCTGATTTCCTGGCTTTACCGTATTTGGACCCCGGTTCTTTTCCCAGGATAAGATAATCCGTTTTCCTGCTTACTGCGGATGAAGCGTTGCCGCCGTTCTTACGTATGAGCTCCTCGATCTCCTGCCGCGAAAAACTCTCAAGCGATCCCGTAACCACAAAACTCTTCCCTTCTAACTGCCTTGAGCCTTGAGCCTTGCCTGCCCGCCGCGGCGGGAGCCTTAAGCTGACATTAACTCCCGCCTTCTTCAGTTTATCCAGAACCTTAATATTCTCTTTTGTCCTGAAAAAGCTGTATATACTTTTCGCCATCACGGGCCCTATCTCATTGACCGCCTCTATTTCCCCGGCATTCGCCGAAACTATCCTGTCAAGATCGGTAAATCTGTTGGCTAGTATCCACGCCGATCTCACTCCCACAAATCTTATACCGAGCCCGTAAATCAATCTGTTGAAGTCATTGTCCTTGCTCTTCTCGATAGCGTCCATAAGATTGGACGCGGATTTATCGGCCATGCGCTCAAGAGAAGAAATATCCTGATGTTTAAGATAATAAATATCGCCGTAATCTTTTATAAGTTCCCTGTCGACGAGCTGTGTTACTATCGCCTCCCCGAGACCCTCTATATCCATGGCCTCCCTGGAAGCAAAGTGCTTAACTCTTTCTTTAAGCTGGGCCGGACAGCTCAAATTCTCGCATCGTAACGCCACTTCCCCCTCTATCTTCGCGACCTTCGAGCCGCACACCGGACACTTTGCCGGCATGGAGAATCTCTTCTCCCCGCCTTTTCTCTTTTTTTTCAGGGACTCGACCACCTGGGGTATTATCTCACCGGCCTTTTCTATGATAACGTGATCGCCTATCCTTATGTCCTTACGCTCTATCTCATCCCGGTTATGCAAAGTCGCCCTGCTCACGGTAGAGCCTGAAAGCCTTACAGGCTTAAGAAGCGCCACCGGGGTCAGCGTCCCGGTCCTGCCTACCTGGACTTTAATATCCTCAAGTACGGTTTCTTTTCTCTCGGCCGGGAATTTATAGGCTATCATCCACCTTGGGCTCTTACTTGTCTGCCCCAGCCTCCTCTGATAATCGAGCGAGTTAACTTTTATAACCATACCGTCTATCTCGTAATCCAGTTCTGCTTTTTTAGTCTGCCACTCCCCGCAATATTCTATTACCTCGTCAATGGTGCTACATTTCTTTATAGCGTGATTTGTCCTGAATCCGCTTTCTTTTAAAAATTTAAGGGTATCGTACTGGGTTTCGAACTTCCCGCCTTCCGAGTAACCTATTCCGTACATCCAGAGATCGAGCCCTCTTTCGGCCACTATGGAACTGTCTAAAAGTTTCAAAGAACCGGCTGCCGCGTTCCTGGGGTTCGCGAAAAGCTCTTCCCCTTTTTTCTCTTTTTCCTTATTCAGTTTCAAAAACGCCTTTCCCGGTAAGTACGCCTCGCCCCTTGCCTCAAACATTTCGGGTAAAGTATCGCTTTCCACGGTAAGAGGCAAGGATCGGATAGTCCTGAGATTAAAAGTTATGTCGTCCCCCCTAAAACCGTCGCCGCGGGTAGCCCCGTACACAAGCCGCCCTTTCTCATAAAGAACCGATACGCTCACACCGTCTATCTTCAGCTCCACCACGTAATCTATTTGAGACGCGTTTAAATTCTTCTTTACCCTCTTATCGAATTCCCTTACTTCATCGGCCGAATAAGTATTGTCTATACTCAGCATGGGCACCTTGTGCTCGACCGTACGGAATCTCTCAAGCGCCTCTCCACCTACCCTTTTAGTGGGGGAATCAGGCGCTATAAGTTCAGGATGAACTACCTCCAGGTCTTTCAGCTCCCTCATCAGCCTGTCGTACTCACGATCGGAAATCTCCGGGCTGTTTTCGACATAATACTTCCTGTCGTGGTAGTTAATCACCTCCCGAAGCTTCTTTATCCTGCCTTCAACGCCCTTATCTTTTTTACTCATAAAAAAATAGCAGACAACCCTGCCGGGCCTACCTGCCGGCAGACAGGCAGGAGCGTCTGCTCTTTTGTGTTAGTTTAAAAAGCTATATCGAATTCCCGAAACTCGTGTCCGGGTTCCTGCCAGCTTATCTGTTTGTCTTTTATGTATTGACCCAAAGGGCCGCTTTCCATTCCGGCCAGAAATTTCTCGATGTCTTCTTTTCCCCCCTCGGCCACTACTTCAACGCGTCCGTCGGGCAGGTTCTTTACCCATCCGCTCAATCCCAGACTCGAGGCCGTTTCGCGGGTGGTATACCTGAAACCCACTCCCTGAACGTGTCCGGAATAATATATATGTATTCTTTTACCGGGCATATAACTAATTTAACTTCTTCTTCAAATCTGTCAGGTATATCAGGTGCTTTTTTTCCTCGTCTATGAGTTTCTGAACCGCCTCGTTATGGGCAGGGGTCATAAAAGGCATCATCTCCCTGAAGAAAAGTATGGCGTCTTTCTCGAAGCTTATACCGTACTTTACGGCGTCCCGGGGTGATTTAACGTTTTTGGAAAATTCATCGGGAGATACCTCGCTGTAGAGCTGTTCGTCTATCAAGGTCTTCATGTACTCGGTAAGCTCTCCGGGGTAGGAATCGGTGGCTTCCATTTTATTGATGCCTTTTCTTATCTCTGAAAATTTTTCGATATGAGTGCCCTCCCAGTCCCTGAGGTCATTAAAAAGCTTTTTAGTGTCCCCATCCTGCATCTTCTCGGCCACCATACCGTAAAAATCCCGCCTTTTTTTCTCTTTCTCTATCCCCATATCGATAATTTCCGGTGCGTTAAATAAATTACTCATGATTGTCTCCTTTCTTGTCTGAAACCGGTCTTTACGAAAACGGCTATAACAAAATCGAGATATTCTTTAATATCCTTTTCGTCGACTTAAAAGCCTCCGTCATAAAAATTCATATTACGTTCCTGCCTCATCTTATTACCTAAAACAACGATATCTTCATCTCTCAATATATCGCTGAGCTTTTCCAATATCTTGATATGGTGACCGGGCACGCTTCTTGTCTTATAACCTTTTTCAGCTATAAGCGCTATACCTAGTTTTATTAAAGCCTCATAGCTGAACTTAAATATAACATCCTGTATCTTCGATGACTCGGCTATTTCAAGGTCATGAAGAGAAGAATTTATGAAATTCTTAATTTGACCACCGTTAAAAGAAAGCTTCTTAAAATACCTGCAATCGAAAGATATCATACGATTTTTATAGTATCACCCTTAATAAGCGGAGTCAATCAGCGATTTTGGCATAAAAGCTCCGAGGAGTTGCCTCTAAAATCTCCCGTCTCTTTGAATACCGCGGAATGTTAATTCGATTCAGTGATTATTCAGTATTATATCCTGTTTCGATTTCTTCCTCCCCACAACAGACGCAGAACGCACCCCAAATCCCGGCCATTTTGTTAACCGGTGTGACAAGGTCCAACCCGGGAAAATTTTCCCCACTACGGACTCGGAACACTACAGGGGGCGTTTCTCTAAGTATAAGGAAAT
>CAZEGO010000032.1:0-11854 GCA_964511955.1 uncultured Planctomycetia bacterium
AACTGAGGATGCTGATGAAAATAGGTATTATATCGGATACGCACATACCCGTAAACGACAGCAGGCTACCCGAAAAACTCACGGCTGTGCTGAGAAAATGCGACCTGGTGCTGCACGCCGGCGACCTGGTGGAATTATCGGTCGTGGACGAATTGAAAAAAATATGCCGCACGGAAGCCGTCTGCGGGAACATGGACTCGCATAAAGCGCGCGAAGCGCTTGACAAAAAGAAAATACTTAACGTCGAAGGGAAGAAAATATGCCTGGTCCACGGCCACGGTAATCCGGACAGGCTGGTGAACGAGCTGGAAGACGAGTTTTCGCCGGAAAAACCCGATATAATAGTGTTCGGACACTCCCACGTTCCCATGAACAAGTATCTAAACGGGATACTTTTTTTCAACCCGGGCAGCGCCACGGATACTATTTTCGCGCCTTACAGATCATACGGTATCATAGAGATTAAAAAGGGAAAAATCGAGGCAAATATATATAAGTTATAAATTCGAAATACTAAATCCGAAATTCAAAACAAATTCGAAATCAAAAGATCGAAATTCAAAAAATTATATTTTAGGTATTCTTTGTTTCGTTTCGGATTTCGAATTTTTTCCGGACAGAAAGGTTATTATGAAAAGATTATGGGCTCCCTGGAGAAGTAAATTTGTCAAACAGAAAAGAAAAAAAGGGTGTATTTTCTGTATAGGCAAGGGGGCTTCTCCCGAACGCAGAAAACATGTCATAAAAGAATCGGATTTCTCCTTTGCCATTCTTAACATTTTCCCATATAATAATGGTCATGTAATGGTGGCGCCGGGGAGACACGTTAAAGACATTTCCGCGTTGAGAGACGATGAATTGTTCGACTTGATGAAGCTGGTAAGGGATATTCAGATATTGTTACAGAGAAAAATGAATCCGCGCGGTTTTAACATAGGGATAAATACCGGCACGGCAGGCGGGGCCGGAGTTAAAGGCCACCTGCACGTTCACGTCGTCCCAAGGTGGGAAGGCGACACTAATTTTATGCCGGTGGTATCGGATACAAAAGTCATACCCGAATCCCTGGAAGACCTTAAAAAAACACTTTTGTCTTAATTATGCTTAATCGATTCGATATTGAAAAAAGAGAGCTTAGGATTCTGGCACCGTACGCTGCTCACAGCCGCGACACAAAAGGACGTAAATACAGAGAGAAAGAGCCGGTATACAGGTCTGTATATCAGCGGGACAGAGACAGGATAATACACAGTACCGCCTTTCGAAGACTCGAATATAAGACCCAGGTCTTCGTAAACCACGAGGGAGACTATTATAGGACGCGTCTGACCCACACCATGGAGGTGAGCCAGATCGCGCGCTCCATATCGCGTGAGCTAAGATTAAACGAAGACCTGGTGGAGGCGCTTGCGCTCGCCCATGATATCGGCCACCCCCCTTTCGGTCACGCGGGGGAGGACACTCTAAGCGTTTTAATGAAAGACAGGGGAGGATTCGACCATAATCTTCAGGGATTACGCGTAGTGGATGAGCTGGAACAGAGGTATCCGGATTTCCCCGGTCTTAATCTCACCTGGGAAGTCAGGGAAGGTATAAATAAACATACAACCATGTTCGACAAAGCCGAGAGGCTCGTGGAGCTGGATCCCGAGGCTTCCCCCGCCCTGGAAACGCAGGTAGTGGACGCGGCGGACGAAATAGCCTACGATAACCACGATATTGACGACGGGTTGACTTCCGGATTAATCGCCGAAAAGCAGATACACAGGCTCAGTCTTTGGATGGACGCTGCCGCGGAAGTCAGAAAAAGACACGGAAACCTGCCCGACAGGCTTAAGCAATTCCAGATAATCAGGGCACTGATAGATATGCAGATAAAAGACCTGGTAAGGACGTCCGAACGTAACATAAAACGGCTTGAGATTAAAAACCAGGCAGACGTAAGAAAACATCGCGATAAAATAATACGTTTCTCAAAAAACATGCAGAAAAAAAGAGAAAATTTTCGAGAATTCCTTATGAAAAATCTTTACCATAATTTCAGAGTAATAAGAATGTCGAATAAAGCTAAAAGATTCATAGAGGAGCTTTTTAACGTTTACGCCGATAAGCCGGAACAGCTCCCGCCGTGCGACCGGAAAAAAATAAGAGACTACGGCCTTCACAGGACAGTCTGCGATTATATAGCCGGGATGACCGACAGGTTCGCATTGGACGAATACAAAAAACTGTTTAATCCTTATGAGCGCGTCTGATATTACGGAAAAAAGAGATTTTTTGCTCAAATTTTTTGACTCGGGACCCATGCAGTCTTTCGAGAACGCTTTTGCCTCGATCATAGGGAAAAAAAGGTATTGGCTCCTCTTTGGCGAACGCTTCAGGAAAATAAACGGCGACCGGCCGCTGAAACGCATTCCCGCGAAAGTTAAAACCCGTCTGGGCCGGGAGATTATAACCTGGCGCGGGAAAAAGGACAATCTCTTTACCTTGATAATCCCCGTAGCACAGGGTCAGACTCTATACGGATATATCGTTGTTCCGTCCCTTTCGCGCGAACTTAAAAAAAACGAGAAAGACTACATCAGGAATTTTATAGACGTGGGTTTGAGAGAGTTTCAGAAAGAACAGGAACTCACAAGGCTTTACGACACTATAAGGCCCAGAGCCATAGCACTGTCCACAATACATACGATCCACAGGCTTCTCACGTCCACGCTGGAGATGGACGAGCTTATTGAGCGGATAGCCCGCCTCACCTCTCAGGTGATGCGCTCGAGGTATTGCTCCATAATGCTTATCGACGAGACCGGACGTTATCTCGTACCGAGAGCGGTCGTGGACTTAAAAAGAGGTGTTTCAAAGATAAACGGGAAACGAAAAAAAATAAAAATCGGGCACATGACTCTCGGCAAAGTCGCTAAAAGCGGAAAGACCGACCTGTCTTATAATTCCGTATGCGTGCCTCTGGTGGAAGAGGATGTCATCGGAGTCATATGCGCCAGGGACAAGACAAACAATTCGCGTTTTAATAAATTCGACCTCGAGATACTGCTTACGCTGGCGGAACAGGCGGTTATAGCAATAAGAAACGCCCAGCTATACGAAGAGCAGAAAAAAATGGCCTATGGAAGCATAAAGTCTCTGGCTGCGCTTTTGGACATGAAGTTTCCCCATGCTTACACGCACTCCGAGGAATTCACTAAAATCGTGATGGCTATAGCGGAAGAGATGAAGCTGCCGCGCGAAGACATAAGAAATCTCAGGTTCGCGTCTCTTTTGCCCGACACCGGCAAGTTTACGCTTCCGGATGAGATATTGAAAAAACGAGGCGGGCTCTCCAGAAAAGAGTTCGGCATAATAAAAAAACAACACCTCGAAAGCCTTAAGATACTAGAGCCTCTGGAGTTCCTTAAGCCAGCTATGCCCATTATAGTGCATCACCACGAAAGATATGACGGTTCGGGCTACCCGAACGGGCTTAAGGGCAACGAGATCCCCATGGGTGCCAGGATAATGGCCGTAGCCGACGCTTTTGAGGCAATGATATCATCGCGTCCATACAAAGATTACGGGATCAGCGTTTCCCAGGCGATCAAAGAGATAGAGAGCAACAAGGGGACACAGTTTGACCCGGAAGTCGTTGACGCCTTCATGGAAGTATTGAGTAAAAATGAAAAATATAAAGACATTATTTAAAAACGAACTTATGCGCAAAATAATAATTTTCTTTAACGAAAACCCTCATTGTATAGATACGCCTAACGGTATCTCCGTATGGGTTGGCTGCGACGTGGAAGAGGCCAAGAAATCCCTGAACATGCTGGCAAAAGACGGTCTTCTTGTGAGACACAAAACGCCTTCCACGGAAGCTTATTCTTACACCACTAACAAAAAAATAGTGAAAAAAGTCGAAAAATACATTAAAGATATGTTATAATCTATGGGCGCAAAATTTCACGACAGGGGCGAAGGAGATCTTTTTGACGACTTTCACCCGGCCGAAAAAAAAATAAGAAAAAAAACCGGGCTATCGCTTCCGCGGCTAAAAAAAAGCCTGACGGTCTCGTACGAAAACATTATCTTTATAGTTATCGCTTTTTTGATGGGGTGCATCATAGCCTTTACCCTCGGCGTGGAAAAAGGCAAGAACATGCGGAGGACGGTAAGTTCCGCGATAATCAAAACCGCAGAGACGGAGAGACCGAGAGATAAAACCGCTGAAGCGTCCCGCGACACATCTAAAATAACGCCGGACCGCGACGAAGCGGGATACGTTGTGCAACTCGCGGCGTTTAAAAAAATAGGGCCGGCGAATCAGGAGCACAAAAAACTGGAAAAGCTGGGTTATAAACCGCGTATCAAAAAATCCGGCCCCTATTTTCAGGTATTCGTTGGGTACTTCGACGACAAAAACGAGGCGCAGCGGGTACGTAACGAGTTAAAAAAAGACTATAACGATTGTTATGTGAAAAAAACAGGGACTGGCAGCTTATAACCGGTTGTTTGCGATAAAAAACAAAAATAATTCCCGTTTAGGAGTTATGAGAATCGAATTAAATAACAGGGAGGGAAAATGTCACTTCATCCAAGCTTAAAAGTATCCAAGGTGGGGAAAAAGATAAGAACCGTTTTAAAAAGATATGAGCGCTTTTTTGCCCTGAAAGAGAAAGGCACGTTAAAAGACGACTCTTCGGTTTTCGGTATGCCTAAACTAAAAATAGTACGTACAAAAATAAAGAAAGAAAAAGCCGAAGAAAAGCCCGAGGAAGGCCGGGAACAGGCGGCGGAAGGAACCGCACCTGCGGCCGGTAGCGCGGGAGAAACCAAACAGGAAAAGAAAAAATAACCCATGAGAGCGGTCAAAACACTGTTGCTTGCTTTGTTTCTGGCTCTGACGGCCTGTCTGACAGCATTATGCGACGAGATGAGCTTTCCCGTTATGGGTTTCGCGAAAAAGGACGGTTCTAACGTAAGAGCCGACAGTAACACTAACTCCGAAAGCCTTTGCAGGTTAAGAAAAGGCGATCCGGTTAAAATCGTGGGAAAGCGCTACGGGTGGTTCAGGATAATCCTGCCCGGTTCCGCTTATCTATACGTAAAGAACGATTTTGTGGAGCTGACTCCGGAAACCAATGTAGGTATCATACGGGCCACCCGGGTGAACCTGAGAGCCGGTCCGGGAACAAAACATTCGATTCTTGGCCAGGTTTCCGAGCCGCAGGAAGTATATGTGTTAACCGAAGAAGAAGGCGGTTGGTATAAAATCGTGCCTGCCGGGGAAAAAATTACGGGCTGGATGCACTCCGGCCAGGTTCGTTTCGACATAGAAGCCGACGAAAAAGAACGCAAAGACTATAAACCCCGTGTAAGACTTTTAAAAGAAGAATGAAACCTCTCCTGACTTTATCCATATTTTTTTTGGCGGTTATAATTCATGAATACGCTCACGGCTGGATAGCTCTAAAGTTAGGTGACTCTACGGCTAAAAACGCCGGAAGGCTTACGCTTAACCCTCTTCCTCATATTGACCCCATAGGCACAGTGGTGCTGCCGTTGATACTTTTGATAAGCCGCTCTCCGATACTGTTCGGATGGGCCAAGCCCGTACCGGTTGATTTTCGCAACCTCAACAATCCCAAGAAGGATATGGTATGGGTGGGTCTCGCCGGCCCCGGCGCGAACATCCTTTTCGCCGTAGCTTTGTCCGTTTTTCTTAAATTTTTTTCGCTGTCCGGAAACTATTTTTTTATTTCCGTATTGAGCCTTTCCATACTGATAAATCTTGTACTCGCGGTATTCAATCTACTGCCGATTCCGCCTCTGGACGGCTCGAGAGTAGTTATGGGGCTTTTGCCCGGAAAATACGCCGCGCGTTACGCCAGATTAGAACCCTACGGTTTTCTTATAATATTCGGCCTTCTTTATCTGGGTATCATAGGTACCATAATATGGCCTACGGTAATTATGCTGGCCGGGATATTGGGAGTTAAACTGTGAAAAAAATAAGATTGAACCTTGATGAACGCGGATACGATATAATAGTATGCTACGACAGGCTCCATGACCTGGGCAAATACCTGAATAAAACCTTGCCCGGCAAAGACGCCGTGATAGTGACTACGTCCTATCTGAAAAAACTGTTAGGGGGGAAAGCAGAGAATTCCCTGCGAAAGTTTGGTTTTAACGTTTCCTTCCGGACCGTTCCGGAAGGCGAAAAAGCCAAATCCGAACAATACGCAATCCGGCTTCTCAATAGCCTGTCCAGAGCCGACCACTCCAAAAAAAGACTGTTTGTTATTGCTCTCGGCGGGGGCGTCATAGGAGACCTGGCGGGTTTCGCGGCCAGCGTGTACAGGAGGGGCGTGCCATACGTGCAGGTACCTACCACTTTGCTCAGTCAGGTCGATTCGGCCATAGGGGGGAAAGTGGCCATAGACCTGAAGGTAGGCAAAAACCTCGTAGGAGCGTTCTATCAGCCGAGGATAGTATTCGCCGACATAGCGGCTTTAAAAACTCTGCCGAAAAAAGAGATAATATCCGGGCTCTCGGAAGTCATAAAATACGGAATCATAAAATCTCCGGCTCTTTTCGGGTTCATAGAGAATGAATGGAAAAAAATACTGAAGCTCGAGCCGTGTACCATGCAGCACATAATCGGGGTCTCATGCAGAATAAAAGCCCGGGTAGTGGAAGAAGACGAGTATGACGATAAAGGGAAAAGGATCATATTAAACCTCGGCCATACAATAGGGCACGCTATCGAAGCGGCCGCGGGCTACGGAAAGAGTTATAACCACGGCCAGGCAATAGCCCTGGGCACTTTGTGCTCGACTTCCGTTTCCCAGAGTCTGGGATTGGCCAAGCCCGCCTTATATAAGAGGATAGAACGGTTATACAGGAAGTTGGGCCTGCCTGTTAAATTACGCGGGGTCAGTGTTTCCGATATAATGTCAGCTCAGGAACACGATAAAAAATACATACACGGAAAAAACCGTTTTGTTTTACCCGTAAAACTCGGGAAGACCGTAATCAGGGAAGGGATACCCTCGGGTATCATAATAGACGCCGTAAACAGACTAAAATGAGCGAGAAACCGTCCCGGAACAGATTAAAAAAACTCAAAGAACTCGAAAAGAAAATAAACTATCGCTTCAGAAACAAATCTCTGCTCAACCAGGCCCTTACCCATAAGTCCTACGCTAACGAAATATACAAAACAAGGTTAAAGGATAATGAGCGGCTGGAATTCCTGGGGGATTCCGTGCTGGGCGTGATAATCAGTGAATTACTGTACCGGGACTATCCCGACCAGAACGAGGGGGTGCTCACCCGTCACAAATCCCAACTGGTCAGCGGCGCCACCATCGGCAGGATAGCCAAAGAGCTTAACATGGGGGAATACCTTTTGCTCGGCAAAGGCGAAGAAGGCTCGGGAGGAAGCAAGCACCCGTCGAACCTTCTGTGCGCGCTGGAAGCGCTCATAGGCGCGGTTTACCTGGACGGTGGCATCAAACCCGCCGGCAGGTTCATAGAAAAAGTATACAGCTCTCATATACAGCTGATAAAAGAAGGTAAAGGCTCCAAGGATTATAAATCGGTACTTCAGCAAATAGTGTTAAAGAAGCATAAGATTATACCCGCTTATAAAATAATATCCGAGATAGGTCCCGATCATAAAAAACATTTCATAGTCGAGGTTATCGTCACCGGGAAAAGACGGGGTGTGGGTTCGGGCCCAAACAAAAAAAGCGCTGAACAGGCCGCTGCCAAAGAAGCCCTGTCTTCACTGGAAGATCTTGGATAATGGGTGCTGCGTTATCGGGGCAGTGTGTGTGATTTCCGCGAAAGACATCCCTGCCGGCAGGCCGGCGGGAATCCTCTTATAGAATTTAAAAATAACGATGCTATCTAAGCCTGAGGGTCAGGCGCTCGCCGCTGTCTCTTTCTATTTCCACAAAATCTTCCCCAATGGAGAAAATTTTTCCGCCGGTGACCGAATCGCCTTCTCTTACGATTTCATCGTCTATGATGGCCCACTTATCTTCAGGTTCGTAGACTATCCCGTTAAGTTCGGGCACGGCTTTTTCGACCTTCGGAGTTTTTGTTTCGGGGCGGGAAAGAGGAGACTGCGGCATGTCTGCGGAAGAAGAAGATATTTCGGCGGGTGAGTATGTCGTACCGGGCAAAGTCGTCACTCGATCGTAAACAACGGCCAGGCCGGCCGTCAGCAGGGCTACGGCAAAAATCAATTTTATCATTCTATTTTTACGTGAAGGCAAATTCCTTTTATTTTCAGAATCAGCGGAAGGGCGCGCGCCGAGGAAATTATTGACCTCGAAGTTTTTACGCGCTTTTTTCAGGGCGTCGTTTATTATGCTCATTCAAAAATACCCTCTATTTCTTTCGCGCATTTCTTTATAATTTCAGACGTAATCTTTTTGTTGCCGGACGCGTATCCCGCCAGGAGAGCCTTATCGCATATTATATTAATAAGGCGCGGGACGCCGTGCGAAAAATTAAAAATCTCGTCCAGTGCCTCATTTTCAAAAAACTTTGTCCCGTTGCCGCCCGCGACCTCAAGCCTGTGACTTACGTATCCTTCGATTTCCGGTTTCTCCAGAGGCAGCATATGGTATCTTATAGCTATTCTCTGTCTCAGCTGAGCCAATTCTTTTGACTGTAGTTTTTCCTTCAATTCGGGTTGCCCTACCAGTACTATCTGCAAAAGTTTTTCTTTTTCCGTCTCCAGGTTCGAAAGCAACCTTATGTGCTCCAGCAGGGAAGGTTTTATGTTTTGCGCCTCGTCTATTATCAGAACCACGTTATTGCTCGCCTCGAGCTGCCGCAGAAGAAACTCGTTAAGAATTTTGAACATCGCGATTTTATTCCTGGATTTTGTGTGTATACCGAGGTCTTCTATCACGGCCTGCAGAAGCTGGGTTTCGGATAGATTAGGGTTGAGTATAAACGCTGTTTTTGTGTGTTCGTCCAGAGTGTTGAGAAGAGCTTTGCAAATAGTGGTTTTTCCGGTGCCTATTTCGCCGGTTATTTCCAGAAAACCCATCCTCTGCTGTATCCCGTATTGTATATGAGAAAGAGCCTCGCAATGTTTTTTACTGAGGTACAAAAAGGCGGGATCCGCCGTCACGCTGAAAGGCTTTTCTTTGAGGTTGTAATAGTCCAGGTACATACAAATTGAATTATAGCACTATTACAAAAACATTAAAAGATTTTTTTATAACCCGGAAGCTTCGAATATCCGCGGGATTACACATTTCGGGCAAAACCCAAAGTGCCGTGATTCGAATATTTTTTCGCTCTTCTTGAAAAAGCACGGATTTTACTGTATAATATTTATCACCGACAGGAGGTCAATATGTGGAACGGGATCAACAGACGAAAATTTCCCAGGGCGCAGTATCCTTGTAAAATTATGGTAAAAAAGAAAGACAGTTCCGAAATGGTGTCCGCGGATACCGAAAACATAGGCACGGGCGGGTTGTGCGTATTGATACCCAAAGACCTGGGGATATTCGCCCCTGTCGAGATACACCTCGACCTGCAGGATACACGCCCCGTAATAATCTGTGACGGGACAATAGTATGGATAGTGAAGAGGACAAACGAACAGAAACACTTTGATACGGGGATAGAGTTTACCAATCTCAAGAGAGAAGATTCCGAAAGAATAAATTTTGTTGTGGAAAAAATATTGGAAAACAACAAGGGGCATTGATGATGAAGGCCGATAAAAGAAAGCAGCCCAGAATAGCGGGCGCCAATCCGGTAAAAATACAGAAAAGAGGCTCTCAGCGTTATGTCCACGGCCTTACCAGGGACCTGAGCGATTCCGGCATAGGCTTTCTGTCGGAAAGTTTTTTCCCTCTCTCTACCGGGCTCGTATTCGAGACCCTTAACCCCTCTACCGGAGAAATATTCAAAAAAACCGGCGAGATAGCGTGGGTAACCAGGCAACCTTATTCTGACAGATATTACGCAGGAGCCAGATTCACGAATTAAACCCCTCGAAAGAATTTAAAGGATTTTCAACGCCTTGACAAAACAGCCTATAGCGGGTATACTTTTAACGCTATGGGACAAAGAAAACAGAAAACAAACATAAATAAACTGTTTGCCCTTATCGAACTGCTCAATAAGGACAAAAGGTATAACCCCGAAGCTTACGCGTTCATTATAGCCTCTCTCGACTACACCACGAAAAAACTCAAAAGAAAAGGTCATGTCAGCGGAGAGGAGTTACTGGAAGGCGTAAGAGAACACTCCATGAACCGGTTCGGCCCGATGGCCAGGCTGGTTCTCGAATATTGGGGGATTAAAAAGACCAATGACATCGGAGAGATAGTCTTCAACATGATCGACTCCGGCATCCTCGGAAAAACAGACAACGATTCAAAAAAGGACTTTGACGATAAATTCGACTTCAAAACAGCTTTCGACGAAAGTTTCAGGTTCAGCCTGCCTAAATAACCTTCGATCCTATCCGGCATTTTCATAATCTCATTTGTTTTGCCCGCTAACACGGCGTCTGTTTGCAGGCAAAGCTTTCGGGCGGACAACATTTGCTGCTTTCCTTTTGAAGTTTTCTCTTGTCATTCACCCGATTCTATATTACAATAACATTTAAGTATGAGAAAAATTATTTTTTTAACGTTTGCGTTTCTGGCCGGAATTTCATTAGCGGTTTATTCGCAGGAAACACTCGAAATCGATTCCGAAGTGCTTGCGGTAAAACCCGAAGCCGGTTTTTTTATAATCAGAGCCGGTAACGAGAACGGCGTAGAGCTCGGAGACGGATTGGTCGTACACAGGCAGGGGGAGAAAGTTGCGCAAGGATATATCATAGAGGTACGCCCGGATATTTCGGCCGCCGAAATACTCAACGTCGAACCGAACGAAGAAATACTCGAGGGCGACAGCATACTTATAGTAAAGCAGACGGGAAAGCCTGAGCCGCGAAAACAGCCGGAGCAAAGTGCCGGGAATAAAGAACCCCAAAGACCGAAATCAAAATGGACGACGATTTTAGGACCCGAATCCGAAGTCACTCCCGCTATATCCGAGAGACCCGACATCGAGCTTGTCACGTCGACCGACCGGCCGCAATATGTTCCTGAGGTAAGCATTATAGAAAAAGGCGACGTTGTTGCCGCGGTTATCGATAGAGACCATAAGGAAGTTTATGGGTACGCCAGGATAGTCTTAATAGAGGAAGGCTTCAATATTGTATCCTCTAACCGTGGCATAGGTGTACTGCTCGCCACGAAACCCATAAGTCTTTCCGTAGGCAAAGAACTGTGGTCCGACGCGAAGGCCTCGATAGGTCACAAAGTCGTTCTTTCTCTCAACATCAAAAGCGCCGGAAAAGGGTCGGAGGTCAGGGCCTCGGCGTTCACTCAGCACTTTCAAAAAAACAAGCACATAAAACACGCCGTAACGAGTAGCTCGCGTCATTACGGTGAATTAACGGAAGTGGTTTCTAAAATAAAACGGCGCGCGGAATATTGAAAGAAAGAAAAGATTTATACCTTATATATAACGCTCTTTACAAATACTTCGGGTCCAGGAACTGGTGGCCGGGAGAAACAAAGATCGAGATTATCGTAGGCGCGATTCTGACGCAAAATACCGCATGGGCAAACGTCGAGAAAGCCATAATCAATCTGAAGAAAAAAAAATCACTTAACGTAAAAAAGCTTTCCCTGATGCCCGGTAAAACTCTTGCGCGCCTCATACGCCCTGCGGGTTACTATAATATCAAAGCGCGCAGGATCAAGAACTTCCTGACCTTCTTGAATCAAAATTACGGCGGAAGCGTATCGCGGATGTTCAAAGA